>NZ_JBQCGS010000010.1:0-86462 GCF_051955415.1 Flexivirga sp. | reverse complement strand
TGGGTGTGTTCGTGTGCTGGCGCCGCCACCCGGCCGGGGGCCGGCAGCCGTCGCGGGCCACGGGTGCCACGGAATGGGCGCACGGACTGGTGTCCGCGGGGACCGCGCAGGACGCGTCGGGCGACGCGGGTCCGTCCGCGGGGAGCGCCGACCGCCCGTGACATAGGATCGGCGCGGCCGTGGTGAAGCCACCCGGTCGCATCGGTGAAGCGAAGGAGAAGAACGATCGAACTCGCGGTCGACCCGGTCGGGGCGGACGCCGACACCCCCGGGTTCGGCGTGGTGGTGCTGACCCAGGGCACCCGGCTGCCGGAGCTGCGCCGCGGACTGGAATCGTTGCTGCGCCAGACCGACGTGCGGCTGGACATCGTGGTCGTCGGCAACGGCTGGCAGCCGGTCGACCTGCCCCGCGGCGTCAAGGCGCTCGCGCTGCCGGAGAACCTCGGCATCCCCGCCGGCCGCAACGCCGGTGTCGATCAGGTGACCGGTGACCTGCTCTTCTTCCTCGACGACGACGCCTGGCTGTTGGACGACGACTTCCTGGCCAAGTGCGCCGCGGAGTTCCGCGCCGATCCGACGATCGGCATGATCCAGCCGCGCATCGAGGATCCTGCCGCCGGCGAACTGCCGACCCGTTGGATCCCGCGGTTGCGCAAGGGCAGCCCCTACCGGTCCTCCAACGTCTTCTCGGTCGTCGAGATGGCCGTCGCCATACGTCGTGAGGTGTTCGAGCAGACACTGCGCTGGCCCGCGCCGTTCTTCTACGCGCACGAGGGCATCGAGCTGGCGTGGCGGGTCTGGGGCGCCGGCAGCCGGACCGTCTACCTCGGACACCTGCGCGCCGGGCATCCGGTGATCGACCCGCGCCGGCACGACGACTACTTCACCAAGAACGCCCGCAACCGCGTCTGGCTCGCCCGGCGCAACCTGCCCTGGCCGGTGAGCTGGGGGTATGTCGGCAGCTGGACCGCCGTCCAGTTGGTCCGGTCCCGCAACGTTCGCGAGAGCCTGCGGCCGTGGTTCGCCGGCTGGCGCGAGGGCTGGACGCACGAGCCATGGGCTCCCGGCGAGCCGCGCCGCAAGCTGCCGTGGTCAGCCGTATGGCGGATGGCCCGCCACGGCCGCTGGCCGGTGATCTGAGTGGCGAACAGCGACAGTGGTGGAGGAAGCCTGTGAACGACCGAACCGCCGCCAGGCCGAGCATCGAAGAGCTGCGCGAGCGCTCCCAACCGGTGTCGGTCCGGGGTAGGCAGAACGCCGAGCACTGGTCCGGTGAGTACCTGCGGCACGGCTCGCTCTACCTGACCCGGCAACTGGTGCCGACACGCATCACCCCCAACGGAGTGACCGGGCTGATGATCCTGTCCGGTTGGTGCATCGCGCTCTCGCTGTTGGTCCCCGGCATCGTCGGAGCCCTGCTCGCGGTGTTCTTCGGCCAGTTGCAGATGTACCTCGACTGCGTCGACGGCGAGCTCGCGCGCTGGCGCCAACGGTTCAGCCCGGCGGGTGTCTTCCTGGACCGGACGGCGCACTACACGACCGAAGGGTTCCTCGGCCTGGCGTTCGGGCTGCGCGCAGCAGGCGTCTTCGGCGGCCAGACCGGCGCCACCGACACCTGGAAGTACGCCTTCCTCGGTGCGGTCCTGATGGGCGGCATCATGATGAACAAGGCGCTCAACGATTTCGTCCACGTGTCGCGGGCGTTCAGCGGTATCGACCGGCTGCCCGATACGGCGGCGGCCAAAGCGGTCTCCAGCGGCGGCCTGATCGGGCTGCTGCGCAGCGCCGCGCGGTTCCTGCCGTTCCACCGCATCTTCCACTCGGTGGAGCTGAGCCTGCTCGCCCTGGCCCTGTCGGTCGTCGGCATCATCACCGGCGACGGTGTGCAGGTGTTCCGCGTGACGGTGTGGGTGTTGGCACCTGTCGTCTGGGTCGTCGTGCTCGGCCACTTCGTCGCGATCCTGGCGTCCCCGCGGGTGAAGGCGCCGCAGCAAGCTGCCTGACGACGGAAAGGTTATGGTGCACGCCATGTATACGCTCCTCCTCCTCAACGGCGGTGTCGGCACACGCGTCGCCGCGGGGCAGCCGAAGCAGCTGATCCGGGTGAACCATCTGCCGGCGATGATCTACCCGTTGATCGCCGTGGACGACATTCCGGAGATCGACGAGATCGTGCTGAACTTCCCGCCGGGCTGGGAGGAGACGATGCACAAGCTGGTGGCCGACTACGCCATCAAGACGCCGATCACGTATGTCGAGGCGGGGGACACCCGGCACGCATCCGTGGCGGCGATGGTGGGGCACTGCTCGAACGACAAGGTGATTCTGCACGAGACGGCGCGTCCCTTGGCGACCAAGGGCGACTTCCAGGACCTCATCGCCGCCGAGCACGACAACGTGTCCTTCATGCTGGAGATCCCGTTCACCGTCGCACCGGTCGATCCGGACACCCGGCAGGTCACCGGATCGCTGGAACGCGCACGGCTGCGCAACGTCCAACTGCCCCAGAAGTTTCGTAAGGCCGATCTCGAGGCCGGCCACGCGTACGCCCGGGAGAAGAACCTCGTTTTCACCGAGGACGCGACGTTGTGCGCCGTTGCCGGGTGCGACGTCTACTACATCCCGGGTTCGGATCGTAATTTCAAGATCACCACCAAGACGGACGTGCGGGTCGCCGGCCATCTGCTGGCGGGGGACGACGGTGATGAGTAAGACGATCCTTATCAGTGGTGCCTCCAAAGGCATTGGCCTCGCGACCGCCGAACGCTTCTTTCGGGAGGACAACGACGTCACCGACTTCGTCCTGCTGGCACGCCGCTCGGCGGAGTTCACGGCCGCCGAGCGGGAGCTGCTCGCCGACAATCCGTTCGGTAAGAACGTCGCGTGCTACCAGATCGATCTGAACGATCGCCGCGCGATCGACCAGCTGATCCCGCGCATCGCACAGCGCCACGGCAACATCGATCTGTTGATCAACAACGCCGGCTACACCGCCCCCGATCCCATTCACGAGATCGACTTCGCTGACTTCGAGCGCACCATCGGCGTCAACCTCTACGCGCCGTTCTTGGTCGTCCAGGGCCTGCTCCACCTGGGCAACACCTTCGAGTACATCGTCAATGTGGCCTCGACCGCAGGCATCACCGGTCGGTCGGGGTGGCTCACCTACTCCAGTTCGAAGGCTGCGCTCATCGCGATGAGTCAGGTCATCAAGGAGGAACTGGCGATCTACGGCACGCGCGTGGTCACGATCTCCCCGGGTCGTTGTGCCACGGCGCTGCGCCGCAAGCTCGCCCCCGACGAGGATCCGGCGACCATCATGCAACCCGAGGACGTGGCGGAGGCGATTCGTGTGCTGACCAGCCCCGTGGGCCGTTACATCGACAGCGAGAACCTCGTCGTCCGCCTCTGACCGATAGGGGGCGCCCAGCTGCTGCGCCGATCCGATCGACAGTGCGGTTACCGGGGCGGACGGCTCCGCCACTGCGTCTCATGATGAGAGACGGAGAGTCCACGTTGTGAACACGACGCCCAGGGCGGTACTCTGGCCGGGCCTTGGAGGCCAGCGTCGTCCTCACAAGGTTCAGTGATCCCTTGGAACGACGCGTTCAGCGTCGTTCGCGACGACTGGACGGTGAGTTTCGTTGACGGCGCAGAGCAGTTTCTCCGCGATCCCGGCGGCGCAGGGTCTCTACGACCCGGCGCGCGAGCACGACGCGTGCGGTGTGGCGATGGTGGCCACCATGCGCGGCACGGCCGGGCACGACATCGTCGATCACGCGTTGACGGCGCTGCGCAACCTGGAGCATCGCGGTGCGACCGGCGCGGATCCCGCGGTCGGTGACGGCGCAGGCATCCTGACGCAGATCCCGGACGAATTCTTCCGCGCCGTCTGCGACTTCGAACTGCCGGCCAAGGGCGCGTATGCCGTCGGCATCGCCTTCCTACCGACCGACGCGCAGGAACAGTGGTACATCGGTGAGCGCTTCGCACAGCTGGCGGCCGAGGAGGGCCTGCGGGTGCTGGGCTGGCGCGACGTGCCGACCGATCCGTCGCTGGTCGGCGCACCGGCGCGCGCGGTCATGCCGGTCTTCCGGCAGGCGTTCGTGGCCGCCGCCGACGGCGACCTGCGCGGTCTGGACTTGGACCGCCGAACCTATGCATTGCGCAAGCGCATCGAGGCAGAGCGCGACATCTACTTCCCGTCGCTGTCGAGCCGGACCATCGTCTACAAGGGGATGTTGACGACCGGTCAACTGGAGCCGTTCTACCCGGATCTGTCGGATCGCCGCTTCACCACCGAGCTCGCGCTGGTGCATTCGCGCTTCTCGACCAACACGTTCCCCTCCTGGCCGCTGTCGCATCCCTACCGGCTGATCGCGCACAACGGCGAGATCAACACGGTGCGCGGCAACCGCAACTGGATGCGCGCTCGCGAATCCACTTTGCAGAGCGACGTCTTGGGTGGCGACATCGACCGGCTCTTCCCGATCTGCACCGACTCCGGGTCCGACTCCGCCAGCTTCGACGAGGTGCTGGAGCTGCTGCACCTGGGCGGGCGCACCCTGCCGCACGCCGTGCTGATGATGATCCCGGAGGCGTGGGAGAACCACGCCACGATGGACCCGGCGCGGCGGGCGTTCTACGAATACCACTCGGCGATCATGGAGCCGTGGGACGGCCCGGCCTGTGTCGCGTTCACCGACGGCACCCTCGTCGGCGCGGTGCTGGACCGCAACGGTCTGCGACCGGGTCGGTATGCCGTCACCGACGACGGTCTGGTGGTGCTGGCTTCCGAGGCGGGCGTCCTCGACCTCGACCCGGCGCACGTGGTCCGCAAGGGGCGGCTGCAACCGGGCCGGATGTTCCTGGTCGACACCGCGCAGGGCAGGTTGATCAGCGACGACGAGATCAAACGGGACCTGGCCGCCGAGCACCCCTACGAGGAGTGGCTGCACGCCGGCATCATCAAGTTGTCCGAGCGTCCCGAGCGCGAGCACGTCTGGCACACGCCGGCATCGGTGGTCCGGCGCCAGCAGACGTTCGGTTACACGCACGAGGAACTGCGCATCCTATTGACCCCGATGGCCGAAGCCGCGGCCGAGGCGTTGGGTTCGATGGGCACCGACACTCCGGTCGCGGTGCTGTCCGACCGGCCGCGGCTGCTCTTCGACTACTTCAGCCAGCTGTTCGCGCAGGTGACCAACCCGCCGCTGGACGCGATCCGTGAGGTGCTGGTCACCTCCTTGGGCACGTTGATGGGCCCCGAACACAATGCGCTGGAGGTCGGCCCCCAGCACGCCCGGCAGGTGGAGCTGGACTTCCCCGTCATCGACAACGACGAACTGGCGAAGCTGGTCAACCTGAACAACGGCGGCGACCTGCCTGGTTACCAGACCTATGTGATCCGCGGGACCTACCGGGTGGCCGGCGGCACCAGTGCGCTGCGGGCCCGGCTCAAGGGCATCTGCGCCGAGGTGTCCCAGGCGATCGCCGACGGGCACCGCTTCGTGGTGCTCTCGGACCGGGAGAGCACCGCCGCCTTCGCGCCGATCCCGTCCCTGCTGCTCACCGCGGCCGTGCACCACCACCTGGTGCGGGAACGGACCCGGACCCAGGTAGGTCTGCTGGTCGAGGCGGGCGACGTGCGCGAGGTGCATCATGTCGCGCTGCTCATCGGGTATGGCGCAGCCGCCGTGAACCCCTACTTGGCAATGGAATCCGTAGAGGACCTGGTGCGTCGCGGAGCCATCCAGGGCGTGACGCCGGAGCAGGCGGTCAAGAACCTCATCAAGGCACTCGGCAAGGGCGTGCTGAAGGTGATGTCCAAGATGGGCATCTCGACCGTCGCGTCATACCGCGGCGCCCAGGTGTTCGAGGCGCTCGGCCTGTCGCAGGAACTCATCGACGAATACTTCACCGGCACGGTGTCCCGCATCGGCGGGATCGGCCTCGACGAGATCGCCGAGGAGATCGCACAACGGCACCAGACGGCATACCCCAAGAACGGCCTGCACCAGTCGCACCGCACCCTCGAGACCGGCGGCGAGTACCAATGGCGCCGCGAGGGTGAGCCGCACCTGTTCGACCCCGAGACGGTCTTCCGGCTGCAGCACTCCACACGGGCGCGGCGCTACGACATCTTCAAGCAGTACACCCGACGTGTCGACGACCAGTCGCAGCGCCTGATGACCCTGCGCGGCTTGTTCTCCTTCAAGCAGACCCGGCCGAGCATTCCGATCGAGGAGGTCGAGCCGGTCAGCGCGATCGTCAAGCGCTTCTCGACCGGCGCGATGAGCTACGGCTCGATCAGCAAGGAAGCGCACGAGACTCTCGCGGTCGCCATGAACCGGCTCGGCGCGCGCTCCAACACCGGTGAAGGCGGCGAGGATGTGGACCGCCTGCTGGACCCGGAACGCCGCTCGTCGATCAAGCAGGTCGCGTCCGGCAGGTTCGGGGTGACCTCGGTCTATCTGACCGGAGCCGACGACATCCAGATCAAGATGGCGCAGGGTGCCAAGCCGGGGGAGGGCGGGCAGTTGCCCGGCCACAAGGTGTATCCGTGGGTGGCCAGCACCCGGCACTCCACGCCGGGTGTCGGCCTGATCTCGCCGCCGCCGCACCACGACATCTACTCGATCGAGGACCTGGCCCAGCTGATCCACGACCTGAAGAACGCCAACCCGGCCGCGCGGATCCACGTCAAGCTGGTCTCCGAGGTCGGTGTCGGCACGGTTGCGGCAGGTGTCTCCAAGGCGCATGCCGACGTGGTGCTGGTCTCCGGGCACGACGGCGGCACCGGTGCGGCGCCGCTGACCTCGCTGAAGCACGCGGGTGGGCCGTGGGAGCTGGGCCTGGCCGAGACACAGCAGACGTTGCTGCTCAACGGGTTGCGCGACCGGATCGTGGTGCAGACCGACGGCCAGCTGAAGACCGGACGCGATGTGATGATCGCGGCACTGCTCGGCGCGGAGGAGTACTGCTTCGCCAGTGCGCCCTTGGTGGTCAGCGGGTGCATCATGATGCGGGTCTGTCATCTGGACACCTGCCCGGTGGGTGTCGCGACCCAGAACCCGGAGCTGCGGCAGCGGTTCACCGGCAAGCCGGAGTTCGTCGAAACCTTCTTCGAGTACATCGCCGAGGAAGTCCGAGAACTCCTGGCACAACTGGGTTTCCGCACCTTGGACGAGGCGGTCGGCCAGGTCGGTCTGCTGGACACGGAACGCGCGGTCGGCCACTGGAAGGCCGCCGGCCTCGACCTGTCGCCGATCCTGGCCGACGTCGACCTGCCCGAGGGCACGCCCCGACGGCACGTGGTCGCACAGGACCACGGGCTGGCCAAGGCGCTCGACCAGCAGCTGATCACGATGAGCCACGACGCGCTGGAGGACAAGCTGCCGGTGCGTCTGGACCTGCCGATCGCCAACGTCAACCGGACGGTCGGCACCATGCTCGGACACGAGGTCACCAAGCGCTACCCGCAGGGTCTGCCGGACCAGACGATCGACGTCACGCTGACCGGCGCGGCGGGCCAGTCGCTGGGTGCGTTCCTGCCGGCAGGCATCACGCTGCGCCTCTTCGGCGAGGCGAACGACTATGTGGGCAAGGGACTTTCGGGTGGACGAGTGGTCGTGCGGCCACTGCACGACGCATCGCTGGTTGCGGAGCAGAACGTCGTCGCCGGCAACGTCATCGGGTATGGCGCCACCACCGGCGAGCTCTTCCTGCGCGGGATCGTCGGAGAGCGCTTCTGCGTGCGCAACTCCGGCGCGACCGCTGTCGTGGAGGGCGTGGGCGACCACGGCCTGGAGTACATGACCGGCGGCACGGTGCTGATCCTCGGCCCGACCGGCCGCAACCTGGGCGCCGGTATGTCGGGAGGTGTCGGCTACGTGCTGGATCTCGACGAGCAACTGGTCAATCCCGAGCTGGTCGACGTGAGCGGCTTGCGGGAGCAGGACCTCGCCGTGGTGCACGACCTGCTGGAAAAGCACCAGGAATGGACCGAATCAACCGTTGCCGCAAAGCTGTTGGCGCAGTGGCCGGTGTCTGCGGAGCGGTTCTCGCTGGTCCTGCCGCGCGCCTACCAGCAGGTGCTGGACGTGCGGGCCAGGGCAGCGGAGGAAGGACTCGATCCGGACGGCGATGTCGTCTGGGCGCGGATCATGGAGGTGTCCCGTGGCTGACCCACGCGGCTTTCTGAAGGTGCGGGAGCGCAGCCTCCCGGAGCGTCGGCCGGTCCCGGTGCGGATCAAGGACTGGCAGGAGGTCTACCAGGAGCAGCAGCTGGGCGATCTGCAACAGCAGGCGGGCCGCTGCATGGACTGCGGCATACCGTTCTGTCATCAGGGATGCCCCCTCGGCAACCTGATCCCGGAGTGGAACACCCTTGCCTGGCGCGGCGATTGGCCCGACGCGATCGACCGGTTGCACGCCACGAACAACTTCCCCGAGTTCACCGGCCGGTTGTGCCCCGCACCCTGCGAGACCGCCTGCGTGCTCGGCATCAGTCAGCCTGCGGTCACCATCAAGCAGGTCGAGGTGACCACCATCGAGCAGGCCTTCGCCGAGGGCACCGTGGAGCCGCAGCCGCCCGAGCGACTGACCGGCCGCACGGTCGCCGTCGTCGGGTCGGGGCCGGCCGGGTTGGCCGCGGCTCAGCAGCTGACGCGTGCCGGGCACACCGACGCCGTCTTCGAACGCGCAGACAAGCCAGGGGGATTGCTGCGTTACGGCATTCCCGAGTTCAAGATGGAGAAGGCTGTCGTCGACCGGCGGATCGAGCAGATGACCGCCGAGGGCACCCGGTTCCGGTGCAACACCGAGATCGGCAAGGACATCACCTGGGAGCAGCTGCGCGCTCGGTATGACGCCGTGGTCGTCGCCATCGGCGCCACGGTGCCACGTGACCTGCCGGTGCCGGGACGCGAGCTCGACGGATTCGTGCAGGCGATGGACTTCCTCCCGCCGGCCAACCGGGTCGCGCTGGGTGAGCACGTGACCGATCAGGTCACCGCCGAGGGCAAGCACGTCGTGGTCATCGGAGGCGGTGACACCGGAGCCGACTGCATCGGGACGTCGCTGCGCCAAGGGGCGAAGTCGGTGACCTCGCTGGAGATCATGGCTCGTCCCGGGGACGAGCGTTCGCCGCAGCACCCGTGGCCGACCTACCCGCTGATCTTCCGCGTCGCCAGCGCCCACGAGGAGGGTGGTGAACGGGTCTACGCGATCAGCACCAAGGAGGCGATCGGTGACGGCGCCGGCAACGTGCGCGCCCTGCGCGTCGCCGAGGTCCGTTCGGGCCCAGACGGTTTCGCAGAGGTCGAGGGTACCGAGCGGGAGATCGATGCCGACCTCGTGCTGCTGGCGATGGGCTTCCTCGGTCCACTGACCGAGAGCCTGGTGAGTGACCTCGGTGTCGAGCTCGACGAGCGGTCCAACGTCCGACGCGACGCCGACTTCATGTCCTCGGTTCCCGGGGTCTTCGTCGCCGGTGACGCCGGGCGCGGTCAGTCGCTGATCGTCTGGGCGATCGCCGAGGGACGCGCGGCCGCGCACGGCGTGGATGCGTTCCTGTCCGGAGGTCACTCCGACCTGCCGGCGCCGATCGCGCCGACCGACCGGCCGCTGACGGTCTGAGCTCCCGCGCGAGTAGATCGCTACTGTCGTCACTTTGTCGCGTGCGACAAGTTACTCATTCGTATGCCGGACGGTCTGCCGTACCCCGCGTGGGCGGGCCGTCCGGCTCACTAGGGTGGAGCCATGCGTCGAGCCAAGATCGTTGCCACCCTCGGACCCGCTACTGCCGCACCGGAGAAGGTCCGGGCTCTGGTCGATGCGGGGATGGACGTCGCACGACTGAACCTGTCCCACGGGGCCTACGCCGACCACGAGAAGGTCTACACGGCGATCCGGGCGGCATCGAACGATTCCGGTCGCGCCGTGTGCGTGATGTGCGACCTGCAAGGCCCGAAGATCCGCACCGGCACCTTCGCCGACGGTCCGATCACCTTGGCCAACGGCGACTCGTTCACGATCACGACCGAGGACGTCGAGGGCGACCAGCACCGGGTGTCCACGACGTACAAGGGATTGCCCGGTGACGTCGAGCCCGGCGACCTGTTGCTCATCGACGACGGCAAGGTGTGTCTGCGCGCCCGGGAGGTCACCGACACCGAGGTGCGTGCCGAGGTCGTCGAGGGCGGTGCGGTGTCCAACCACAAGGGCATCAACCTGCCCGGCGTCGCGGTGAGCGTGCCCGCGTTGTCGGAGAAGGATGAGGCGGACCTGCGCTGGGCGCTGCAGCTGGGTGCCGATGTCATCGCGCTGTCGTTCGTGCGTGACGCGGTCGACATCCGGCGCGCGCACGAGATCATGGACGAGGAAGGTCGTCGCGTCCCGGTGATCGCCAAGGTCGAGAAGCCCCAGGCGGTCGACAATCTGGACGCCATCATCGACGCGTTCGATGGCGTCATGGTGGCACGCGGCGACCTGGGCGTGGAGCTTCCGTTGGAGGAGGTTCCGCTCGTCCAGAAGCGTGCCATCGAGATCTGCCGGCGCAACGCCAAGCCGGTGATCGTCGCCACCCAGGTGCTGGAGTCGATGATCGACAACTCCCGGCCGACCCGGGCGGAGGCCAGCGACTGCGCCAACGCCGTGCTGGACGGCGCGGACGCGATCATGCTGTCGGGCGAGACCAGTGTCGGTGCCTGGCCGATCGAGGCGGTGCAGACGATGGCCCGCATCATCGACAGCACCGAGGAGCACGGCCTGGACCGGGTGGCGCCGCTGGGCACGCGCCCGCACACCAAGGGTGGTGCGGTCACCGCGGCGGCCGCGGAGGTCGGCGATCTGCTCGACGTGCGTTATCTGGTGACGTTCACCGAGTCCGGTGACTCGGCCAAGCGGATGGCGCGCATCCGCAGCGCCCGGCCCATGCTGGCCTTCACCCCCGAGCAGTCGACCCGCTCGCAACTGGCGATGGTGTGGGGCGTGGAGACCTACCTGGTGCCGCAGGTGAAGCACACCGATCAGATGGCCATGCAGGTCGACGAGACGTTGCTCGGCGAAGGACGGGCCACGGAGGGCGACCTGGTCGTGATCGTCGCGGGTTCGCCGCCCGGTATTCCCGGTTCCACCAACGCGTTGCGCGTCCACCGGATGGGCGACGCCCGCAACAAGACCGCCCCCGCGTACAACTGAGCCGGTACGCCGGTCGACCCCGGCCTCCGGTCTCCGGATCGGTCCGATTGGAGCGGCGCTCCATCTCTCCCGTATGCTGACCCAGCACTCTCGCCGGAGTGGTGGAACGGCAGACACGGAGCACTCAAAATGCTTTGCTCGCAAGGGCGTGCGGGTTCAAATCCCGCCTCCGGCACCAGCACATCCCCGTCGCGGGACCCCGGTCGAGCCGCACGCATATCGACACCACGGCGCCCTGGCCGGTGCGATGATCGCAGCGTCCGGTGGTTCCACCGATGAAGGGGGTGTCCCCGAGGTGCTCCACGTACCGCTGTTGCTGGCAGTGCCGACCATCGTCCTCGGCGCGTTGCTCGTCGCCTACTGCCTGATCGACATCGTCCGCACGCAGCAACCGCTCCTGCTGCGCAAGTGGCAGTGGGCGGTGGCAGTGCTCGTACTGGTGCCGCTCGGCGCGCTGGCCTACCTCGGCTTCGAGAAGCTGGGCATCGATCAGCCGTCGACCACTGCGCCGGAGGAACTGACCACCCAGCCCGGCGACAGCAGGTTGTTCCACCGGGACCGCTGAGCCGCGCCCTAGGCTGTGGACCGTCGATCATCCGCCGTCGATGATCCGCCGTCGATGATCCAGCTGCGTCAGGAGGTGCGTCCGCGATGTTGGCCACGACGTTGCCCACGACGTTACCCACAATGCTGCCCACGATGCTGCCTGCGACGGTCGCTGCCGAGCGCGGTCAAGGCTGGCTGCAGGTTGCAGAGTTGCTGCTGGCCTTCGTGTTGTCCGCCGTCGTCGGCCTCGAGCGGGAGATGCGCGGCAAGGCCGCCGGCCTGCGCACACAGACGATCGTCGGCACGTCGTCGGCACTGATCCTGCTGGTGAGCAAGTACGGATTCGGCGATGTCCTGGGTGATCACGTCGTGCTCGACCCGTCCCGCGTCGCCGCGCAGGTCGTGTCCGGCATCGGCTTCCTCGGCGCCGGCCTCATCATCACCAGGGGCGCCACCGTGCGCGGGTTGACCACTGCCGCGGCGGTCTGGGAGACGGCGGCGATCGGGATGGCGGCCGGCGCCGGATTGCCTTTGCTGGCAGTGCTGGTCACCGTGCTGCACTTCGTCGTGGTGCTCGGTTTCACGCCACTGACGTCGTGGCTCGGCGACCGAGGGCACGGTGAACGCCGCTACCTGGTCACGTATGCCGACGGGCGCGGCATCCTCCGGGACGTGCTGACGGCATGCTCGGCACGTCACTGGGTGGTCGGTTCCCTCTCGGTCGAGCGCGGCCGCAAGCCCTTCGGCGGCCCGGACGAGTGGGACGACACCGCCGTCGTGGCAGTCGGCGTCACGCTGTCGGGTCGCGGCCTGGATGAGGTGGTGCCCGCCCTCGGCCACATCGACGGTGTGATCCGCGTCGACCGCGACGACGCCGACGACGACTGAGCGCCTCGGCGGCGCCCGACCCCGCTGGTGTTTGATGGTCTGCATGGCTCTTTTCGGCAAGCGGCGGGACACCACCGGTGACGCGATCGAGGCGTTCTGGTCCTGGTGGAACGACGGCGGCTCCGGACAGGTCGCGATGGCGGACCCCGAGTCCGGCACGGCCGCCTTGCTGGACCCCCGCGTCCACGCCATCGACGGGGGACTGGCCTGGGAGATCGCGCCGGGCAGCGAGGCCGCGCACCTGCTGGTCGTCACCGCGGACGGCGACCCGGAGCTGCGGGCGACGGCACGCCGCTGGTTGGCGGCGGCGCCGGCCGCGGACTTCGTCTGGTCGTATGCCGACAGCCGGCAACCCGCGACCACGATCGGCGGCCGCCTACTGAAGTTCGACGGTCACGAGTTCGACCTCGGGCAGATCCAGGTCGGCGTGCGCCGCACTGGCAGCCGGGTCGACGTGACCGTCTATCACCCGCAGTTGGCGCAGGTCGCCGAGGAGCAGCGGCTCGGCGTGTGTTTCGTCGCGCTCGACACGGCGCTCGGTGAGGAGATGACCGAGACCTGGATCGGTGAGCTCCAGCCGGTCACCGTGCCGCCGCTGGACGGGTTCGGCCTGACCGGGCTGCGCGCGGTCGTGCGTGATCTACGCGAGGAGTTCACCGACGACGACGGTGGTCCCAAATGGATCTCGTTGCAGGGCACCGGTCCTCGCGGCCCGGTGACCGCTGGAGCGCAGGTGCCGCTGGCGGCGGCCTGGGCGCCGCAGCTGGACCAGCACATCGTCGTGGCGGTGCCCTACCGCGAGCGCGACGGCGACGGCCTGCCCAGCGAGGACATGGTCGCCGAGCTCGAACGGCTCAAGCGCCACGTCACCGACCGGCTGGAGGAGCAGGGCCGGGTCGTCGCCCACGAGTGCAGCGGCGGCCTGTGCCTCGTGCACGTTTATGCCGATGGCGCCACACCCGCGGCGGACCAGATCAAGGCGGCGGTCACCGGTTGGCCGGACGGCACCGTCAAGGTCAGCGTCGAATCCGACCCCGGCTGGGCCGGGGTCGCGCACCTGCGCGGCTGAGCCGCGCTCGACAGGTGACGCACGTCATACCTGAGCGCGTGCTTAGCTAAGGCCCGTGACGAACCAAGAAGTCGGCGCACGTGTCGTCGTCGCCGAGGATGAGGCGATCATCCGGCTCGACCTGGCCGAGATGCTGCGCGAAGCGGGCTACGACGTCGTCGCCGAGGTCGGCGACGGCCGTCAGGCGGTCGACCGCACCCGCGAGCTGCACCCCGATCTGGTGGTCATGGACGTCAAGATGCCGGTCCTGGACGGGATCAGTGCCGCCGACGAGATCGGTCGCGACGGCCTGGCACCGGTGGTGATGCTCACCGCCTTCTCCGACAAGGAACTGGTCGAGCGCGCCTCGGACGCGGGCGTGATGGCATACGTGCTGAAGCCGTTCACCATCGACGATCTGCAGCCGGCGATCACCGTGGCCCGGTCGCGCTGGGCCGAGCGCAAGGCGTTGGAGCACGAGGTCGCGGACCTGGGGACGCGGCTGGAGACCCGTAAACGGATGGACCGGGCCAAGGGCATCCTGATGACGCAACTCGGCCTGGACGAGCAGGAAGCATTCCGGTGGATCCAGAAGACCGCGATGGACCGTCGGCTCGGCATGCGCGAGGTGGCCGACGCCGTGATCGCCGGCACGGTCGACGGATCCACGGCCGACTCCTGACCGGCGCTCAACGTGGCGAAGTCGGACGTCCGTACACTCTCTTCAGCGGCCTCTCAGCCCGATGGGGGCAGCCTGTGAGCGAAGGCCGCACCAACAGGCGTAATCTGCGGCGTGCACGTGTGGCTCGGGGTCATTCGGCGGAGGTTCGATAGTGGCAAGGTCGGCGGTGCAGGTCGCCCGGATGACGTCCGGGAACGAAGAGGAGCTCGTCTCCTTGTGGCGTCAGGCGAAGCGGGCGGAGGGACACGGCGATGACCAGGTCGAGCGATCTCTGCGCGACGGGCGGCTGACCCGGGCCTGTGCACGATCGGACGTGCGGGTGTTCGTCGCCTCGATCGAGGACGAGCCGGTCGGCTTCTGCGTGGTCATGTCCGGTCCCATGTCGGCGCTGCAGGAAACCCTTGCGGTGTGGCTGGACGTCCTGTGGGTCAAGCCCGGCCGGCGTCAGCGCGGCGTGGCCGGTGCGTTGCTGGAGGTCGTGGCGTCATACGCCGAGCACCTCGGCGCCGCCGAGATCGTCTCCTGTGTGCCGTCCAACAGTCGTGATGCCAACCGCTTCTTCGCCCGCCTCGGGTTCGCCGCCGTCGTCACCGAGCGCAGCACCGCCCCGGCGGCGTTGCGCCGCCGGCTCGCCGGGCACGGCGCGTCGATCGTCAGCGATGCAGTGCGCCGGCGCAGGTCACTGCGTGCCCGGGCCAGGGCCCGTGACTGCGACCCGGTGCTGGTGCAGGCGCACTCCACATTGATCGACTGACGGAGGTCATTCCGCCTTCGGCGCGCTGTCCCGCAGCAGACAGGTGATCCGGCTGGTGCACAGCCGGCGGCCGTCCTCGTCAGTGATGACGACCTCGTATGACGCCAGGGTGCGACCCAGCGACAGCGGAGTGGCCGTGCCGGTGACCAGACCCGAGCGGACGCCCCGATGGTGCGTCGCATTGATGTCCAGGCCGACCGCGATCCGCCCCTCGCCGGCGTGCAGCGCCGCGCCGACCGAGCCCAGCGTCTCGGCGAGCACCACGCTCGCGCCGCCGTGCAGCAGGCCGTACGGCTGGTTGTTGCCCGCGACGGGCATGGTGGCGACGATCCGCTCCGGACTCGCTGCTACGAACACGATGCCCATCTTCTCGCCGAGTGTTCCGGCATTCATGTCGTTGAAGAGTCGCACCAGTTCGGGGGCTGCTGCCGGCCCCGTTGCGGGCGTGGGGGACTGCGCGGTGTTGTCGGTCATGCCCCCTAGGCTGCCAGGTGTGAAACGCCTCCTTCTCCTCGACGGTCACTCGCTCGCCTACCGCGCCTTCTACGCGTTGCCCGTCGAGAACTTCTCGACGACCACGGGCCAGCCGACCAACGCCGTCTACGGCTTCACCTCGATGCTGATCAACGTGTTGCGGGACGAGGAGCCCACCCACATCGGCGTCTGCTTCGACGTCTCCCGGCAGACCTTCCGCGCGGAGGAATACGCCGACTACAAGGCGGGCCGTGCCAAGACACCCGACGAGTTCAAGGGGCAGGTGTCGCTGGTCCACGAGGTCCTCGACGCGCTGCGGATCCGTTACGTCGAGATGTCCGGCTGGGAAGCCGACGACCTCATCGCCACCCTGTCGACCCAGGCCGAGGCGCAGGGCTTCGACGAAGTGCTGATCGTCTCCGGTGACCGTGACGCGATGCAGCTGGTCACCGACAAGGTCACCGTGCTCTACCCGGCCAAGGGCGTCTCCGACCTGTGGCGGATGACCCCTGCCAAGGTCCAGGAGCGTTACCTGGTCACCCCGGAGCGCTATCCCGACCTGGCTGCGCTGGTCGGTGAGAAGTCCGACAACCTGCCCGGCGTGCCGGGCGTCGGCGCCAAGACCGCCGCCAAGTGGCTCGGCCTGTATGGCGACCTGCCCGGCATCGTCGACCACGTCGGGGAGATCAAGGGCAAGGTCGGCGACTCGCTGCGCGAGCACCTGGACGGTGTGCTGCGCAATCGCCGGCTCAACCAACTGGTCCGCGACGTGTCCCTCGACGTGACCGTGGACGACCTGCAGCGACAGGTCTGGGACCGCGACCAGGTGCACCAGGTCTTCGACGGCCTGGAGTTCCGGGTGCTGCGCGAGCGGCTCTTCGCGACGCTCGAGGCGGCCGGTGACGAGGCCGAAGGTGTGGTCGAGGTCGAGGGTGCGGTGCTGGCTCCGGAGGAGGTCGCCGGCTGGGTGGCCGACAACCTGCGCTCGGGGGCGCGCGCGGGCGTGCACGTCGTCGGCGACTGGGCGCGTGGCAGCGGCGACGTGCGTGCGCTGGCCGTCGCGGTGGGGGACGAAGACGCCGGGCGGGCGGCATACCTCGATGTCACCGAGCTGACGCCGGCCGGTGAGAAGGCGGTGCGCGACTGGCTCGCCGATCCCGAGCAGCCCAAGGTCCTGCACGACGCCAAGGGCCCGCTGCAGGCGTTGCACGCGGCGGGCCTGCCGCTCGCCGGGCTGGTGAGCGACACCGCGCTGGCGGCATACCTCGTGCGACCGGACCAGCGGGCCTACGACCTGGCCGACCTGGTGCTGCGCTTCCTGCGCCGCGAGCTGCGCCCCGAGCAGGACAACCCGGCCCAGGGGATGCTCGACCTGGACGGTCACGACCACCAGGGCCAGGAGGCGATGGTGCAGGCACGGGCGGTGCTCGACCTGTCCGCCGCGCTGGACGCCCAGGTCGCCGACACCGGCGGCACCGACCTGCTGGCGGACCTGGAGCTGCCGCTGGTCGACCTGTTGGCGCAGATGGAACGCGTCGGTGTCCACGTCGACCCGCAACTGCTGGACCGGCTGGAGAGCGACTACGCCGACGCGCTGGACCGCGCCGCCGAGGATGCCTACGAGGCCGCGGCGGGGGAGCGGATCAACCTGGGCTCGCCCAAGCAGTTGCAGGTGCTGCTCTTCGACAAGCTGGGCATGCCCAAGACCAAGAAGACCAAGACCGGCTACACCACCGACGCCGACGCACTGACCGAGCTCTACGCCAAGACCGAGCACCCGTTCCTGGAAGCCTTGCTGCGGCACCGCGATGCGGCCCGGCTGCGGGTGACGGTCGAGGGGTTGACCAAGTCGATCGCCGACGACGGCCGGATCCACACCACCTATCAGCAGACGATCGCCGCCACCGGCCGGTTGTCCTCGACCGACCCCAACCTGCAGAACATCCCGATCCGCACCGAGGAGGGCCGGCGCATCCGCGAGGCCTTCGTCGTCGGCGAGGGATACGAGTCGCTGATGTCGGCCGACTACAGCCAGATCGAGATGCGCATCATGGCGCACCTGTCCGGTGACGAGGGCCTGATCGAGGCGTTCCGCACCGGTGAGGACCTGCACCGCTTCGTCGGCTCACGGGTGTTCGCGGTCGAGCCGCAGGACGTCACCGCCGAGATGCGGGCCAAGGTCAAGGCCATGTCCTACGGCCTGGCCTACGGCCTGTCGGCATACGGCTTGTCCAAGCAGCTGGCGATCAGCACCACCGAGGCTTCCACGCTGATGGAGGAATACTTCTCCCGGTTCGGTGGCGTGCGTGACTACCTGCGCGAGATCGTCGACGTGGCGCGCAAGACCGGCTACACCGAGACGATGCTCGGGCGCCGGCGCTACCTGCCGGACCTCACCTCCGACAACCGGCAGCGTCGTCAGGCTGCCGAGCGGATGGCGCTCAACGCGCCGATCCAGGGCTCCGCCGCCGACGTCATGAAACTGGCGATGCTGCACGTGAGCGCCGCGCTCGACACCGCCGCCGTCAAGTCACGCATGTTGCTGCAGGTCCACGACGAGCTCATCCTGGAGATCGCGCCGGGTGAGCGCGAGCAGGTCGAGGAGATCGTGCGCCGCGAGATGGGCAACGCCATCGCACTGGACGTGCCGCTCGACGTCAGCGTCGGCGTCGGCGACTCCTGGCACGCCGCCGCGCACTGACCCCGGGCGGTCCACTGGCGGTATGGCGTCGCAGGCTCAGTCGCGGTCGTCGTCCCAGTCGCGGCGCGGGCTCCGGCGTGGGCGCGGAGTCCGGACAACGTCCCGGTCGTCCCGGTCGTGCTTCCGGTCATCGTCCCGGTCGCGTGCCTCGCGGTCCCGCTCGTCGCGGTCCTCGCGGTCCTCGCGGTCGTCCTGACGACGGTCGCGCGGCTCGTCGTCCCAGCGGCGGTCCGCCGACCGTGGGCGGTCGGCATACGCCTCGGTGTGCCGCGCCCGACGCGTCTCGGTGCGCCGGTCGACACCGAACATCACCGCACCGAGCACGATCGTCAGGATGCCGATCGCGGCCGACGCGAGGGCGCGGTACTTCTCCACGTCGGTCACCCGGTAGCAGGTGCCCTTGGCGAACGTGCTGCTGGCCGGGTTGGCTGCCGTGCCGCAGCCGAAGACCGAGCCGCTGTCGGTGCGGACCCCCGTCACCGGCACGAAGTAGAAGTAGACGGCGGCGACGAGGAACGCCAGGCCGATGAGGATGCAGATCTTGGTGCCGGTGCGGGGGGTCATCACCGTGCGTGTCTCGAGGTCTTCGGGCATGAGCGGCATGTTACTCACCGGTCGGGTCCGCGCAGCGCGTCAGCGCGCCATCACCGTGGGAATCTTCACCCAGGCCCGCAGCTCCACGGCCTTGGAGCCGGTGCCGGACCGGCCGAGGTCGAGCGCCGTCCAGCCCGGCGGCCGGGGCGGGGACCACTTCCCGCCGGCCTTCCGCTCGGCGATGCGGACCGTGACCCGGGTCGGTGGGGCGTGGTCCACTTGCCATGGGTCGGTGTCCTCCGGCACGCTCCACGGGATCATGTAGTAGGCGTCGAATCCCCTTCTGCCCAGTTGGAAGCCGATCGCCGAATCGACACTGAGGGATGTGATGCCGCTGCCTTCGACGAGTACCGGGGTCGAGGGCCGGGCGTGCGAGCTCAGGTATGCCGTCACCACGGACGTCGCGTGCCGGGCGGTGTCCGCGGTGGCCCATGACGGCGCAGCGGCTGTGGCGGAGGCGGTGACCGCCAGCGCGACCGCGACGACGCCGCCCAGCGCGAGCCGCCATACCGCCGGCACCCGGCGCGCATGTTCGGCGAACCGGCCACGTGGCACCAGTTCGGTGGCGCGCACCAGCAGCGCGGCCACCCCGAACACGGCGAGGACCAGGGTGGGCAGCAACCAGTAACCGACCACGAAACCGGCCAGGTGCGTCAGGCCCCAGGCCTCGACGGGTATGACGACGAGAGCGAGACCGCATGCGAAGCTGCCGGCGGTGCGGGGGCGGCGGGTGCCCGCGAACGCCCCGAGCGCGAGCAGCAAGGCGCCGACGGCGCCGGCGACCACGGGCAGGCCGGCCTCGTCCGGCAGGTATGTGTTGTGGAAACGGCCGAATCCCAGCGGCGAGAGCCGGTCCAGGGTGTATGCCAGGGCGTGCGGCCACGAGAGGCCGGCGTCCGCGGACTCGGCGCGGTACTTCAGTAGTTGCTGCAGGTTGTTCGGCTGGTAGATCACCAGTTCCAGCAGCGACGGCACCCAGGCCACGAACGTCACCACGCCGGTGATCCGCCACAGCCGGAGCGCTCGGCGGTGACCCGGACCGGACATCCGCACGTGGCGCAGCCGCCGCGTCGCGGCGAGCAGGGCCAGCAACACGGTCAGGCCGCCGACGAAGGGCACGAAGGCCAGATTCGACTGCGCGACGAAGGACGCGGCGACCGCGTAGCACCACAGCACCGGCAGGTCGCCGTCGATCAGCGCCCACCCACAGACCAGCACGAGCAGCATCGGCAGGGTGGCGACATACACGTTCAACGGCCGCACCAGTTGCTGCGGACCGAGTGCCCACTCCAGCAGCAGCACCGCCAGCGTGACCGGCACGGCGGTCCGCAGGGCCCGCAGCCGGAATGCGACGACGATCGACCCGGCGGCCGCGACGGCGTTGCCGACAGCGACCGACAGCAGGATGCCGGCGCCGCTGAACCCGAAGAGTGCCGCGATCGGCGCGGCGAGGTAGTACTCCAGCGGCCCGAGGTGGTGGGTGGGCACGTTCGCCCCCTCGGTGAGGATGCTCGTGGAGCGCTGGCCCATCACCGGTGGCCGGCCACTGAGGACCGCGCGCATCCGGTCGGCGATCACCGCATCGTCGCCCTCGGGCGCCCAACCGTGCGCGACCGCCCGCAGGTAGGCGACGGCGAGGGGGATGAGTGCCACGATCACCAGCCAGGTCACCGGATGGCGCGCGGCGCACCGCAGCCGTCGCAGGACGGTTGCCGCCATGGCTCCACCTCGCAGTCGCCGGAACGTGCCGTGGCAGGTTACTCGTGCGTCGGTTACGTCATAATGCCGACCGTGAGTGTCGGGGCGATCGTGCTGGCCGGGGGAGCGGGCAGCCGGATGCGCCCGCTGACCGACGGCTGCCCCAAACCGTTGCTGCCGCTGGGCCCTGAGCCGCTGATCGGCTACCAGTTGCGTCGGCTGGCCGAGGTCGGGGTGCACGACGTGGTGATCTCCACCGGTTACCTGGCCGAGCAGTTCGACGCGCTGCTGAGCGATGGGTCGCCGTGGGGACTGCGGCTGCGGCACTGCGCCGAGCGCGAACCGCTGGGCACCGGCGGCGCGCTGCGTGCGGCGATCGACCTGCTGTCCGGGGTGGACCGCGTGGTGGTGCTCAACGGCGACCTGCTGTCCAGCCACGACTTGGCCGCTCAGCTCGATGCGGCGACGCCGTTCGCGCTGTGCCTGCACGTCCGGCGGGTCCCGGATGTCGCGCCATACGGCCACGTCACCTGCGACGCCCGAGCGCGGGTGCGGACCTTCGCCGAGACGACCGGGACCGGTGCGGGGCTGGTCAACGCCGGCACGTATGTCGTGCGCGCCGACCTGCTGCGCGCCCTGCCGGTCGGCCGGCATTCCTGGGAACGCGACGTGTTGCCGGGCCTGGTCGCCGAGGACAGCGACATCCTCGGCTGGACCGGAGACGGCTACTTCCGCGATGTGGGCAGCCCCACGGCATACCGGCTGGCGAGCGTGGACGCGGTGCTCGGTGCGCTGCCCGGTGCACTGACCGGCGATGGGTCGGCCCACCTCGCGCCCACCGCGCAGGTCGCACCGACCGCCCGGCTGACCGGCGGCTGCAGCGTGCACGCCGGCGCGAGGGTAGGGCCGGATGCGGTGCTGGACGCGTCGGTGGTCCTGCCCGGTGCCACGGTCGGCGCCGGTGCCCGGCTCACCAGGTGCGTGGTCGCGGCGGGCGCGATCGTTCCGGCCGCCGGCGACGTCGCAGACGCGGTGGTTGGCGCGGCCACCGCGGACTGATTACTCACAGGTAAGTTTCCGGCGTGCAGGCACGGCCCGGCCAGTATGCTTGCGCGAAGTCCCGACCCCGAGCGCCCGCAAAGACTTGATGAGCCCACGACCCACCGGCGGTGGTTACCGCCCGGCATTGGATGGCCTGCGTGCCGTCTCGGTGCTCACGATCATGCTCTTCCACGTGCCCTACGAGTGGGTGACCGGCGGCTACAGGTCGGTCAACGTGTTCTTCATCGTGTCCGGCTACCTGATCACCGGCCTGCTGCTCAAGGAGTTGGACACCTGGGGCTCCATCGACCTGGTGGGCTTCTATGCCCGTCGCGCGCGGCGGCTGCTGCCGGCGCTGTTGATCATGCTGGTCGTGGTGTCGCTGGTCTGGCCGCGGATCCTCGGTGACCAGACACCCAGCACCATCAAGGGCGACGGGCTGGCTGCGCTGTTCTACGTGGCCAACTGGCGGATGATCCTCACCGGGCAGTCCTACTTCGAGCAGTTCGGCACGATCGCGCAGTCGCCGTTCAAGCACGCGTGGACCCTCGGCATCGAGGAGCAGTACTACCTGATCTTCCCGATCCTGCTGATCGTGCTGTTCCGCCTGTTCGGCAGGCGCGGACACGGCCGGATCCTGGCGGTGCTGCTGGCACTGGCCGGTGTCTCGGCGATCGTGATGGCCACGCTGTACGTGCCCGGCGGCGACCCGTCACGGGTCTACTACGGGACGGACACCCGGATGCAGGACATCCTGGTGGGCGCCGCGCTCGCAGTCGGTATGGCGATGCTCGACCGGCGCCGGCTGACCGCGTGGGTCGACCGCAACCGGCCGTTCGTGGTCGGCGCCGGGTGGACCGTGGCCGCGCTGACGCTCTACTGGTTCTTCTGGATCCCGGCGCACGGCTGGGTGTTCTACGGCGGCTATCTCGTCTTCGACGTGATGTTCGCGGTGCTGATCTTCTCGGTGGAGGTGCTGCCCGGCAGTTCCGTGGCGCGGATGCTGTCCTGGCGGCCGCTGGCGTGGATCGGGATGATGTCCTACGGCCTCTACCTGTGGCACTACCCGTTGTTCACGGTGCTGACGCCGGATCGGGTGCACCTGTCCGGCATACCGTTGCAAGTGCTGCGTTTCGGGCTGACCTTCGTGATCGCGAGCGCCTCCTACTATGTCATCGAGGACCCGATCCGCAAGGGCGCGTTGCGCCGGATGGGACGCCGGATCAGCGCCGTCGTCCCGGTCGCGGCCGTCGTCGCGACAGCGGTGATAATCGCCGTCTCGGTCAACGGCATGCGGCTCGCGCCCAGCGCGCGGGCAGGTGAGGGCGTGGTGCTTTCGAACGGGTCCGGTGCTTACCGGGTGCTCATCGTCGGTGACTCGGTCGGGTTTTCGCTCGGCTACAACTTCCCGCACCGGGTCTTTCCCGGCGTGCAGGCCAGCGCCGCCGTCGACTTCGGCTGTGGGACGGCTGAGCAACGCATCGTCATACAGGGCAAACGCCAGCCGTTGGAGCAGGAGTGCTCGGACATCTTCCAGCACTGGTCGCAGGGCGTCGCCAACGCGGCGCCGACCGTCATCCTCTGGTCACTCGGCCCGTGGGAGGTTTTCGACCACTACGTGGACGGCAAGACGTTGACGGTCGGGTCCAAGGAGTACGCGCGCTATCTGCTGTCCCGGCTGGAGACCGGACTGACCGCGATGGACAAGGCCGGCACACACGGCCCGGTCGTCATACCGACGGTGCCGTGTCTGGGACAGCCCACCTACCTGATCGACGGTGTGAACATGGCGACCGAGCGCAACGACCCGAAGCGGGCGGCTGCGGTCAACCAGATCCTGGCCACGTTCGCAGCCAAGCACCCGCACACTGTGCATCTGGTCGATCCGGCTGAGTTGGTCTGCCCATCAGGCACGTTCACCGAGAAGGTGCACGGCGTCACGTTGCGGGACGACGGTGTGCACTACACCAAGGCCGGGACCATCGCGTTCTGGAAGTGGCTGATGCCACAGCTGGCGAAGTGGGTGCCAGGCACCCCGAAAGCGACGCCGTGAGCCACTCCTCGCAGATCCGCCGACTCGACGCGCTCGACGGGATCCGCGGAGTGCTCGTGATCTTCCTGCTCGCCTACCACTTCGGGTTCAGCAGGCTGGCCGGTGCCTGGCTGACGCTGAACGTATTCTTCGTGCTCTCCGGCTTCCTGATCGTCCGACTCCTCGTCCAGGAGCGCGCGCGCACCGGCTCTATCCGGTTTCTCGCGTTCTACGCACGGCGTGCGCGCCGGCTGTTCCCGGCCCTGGCGCTACTGCTGGCCGTGGTCGTGATCTACGGGCTGGGATTCGCACCCGACCAGGAACGCGGATTGCTCCGGTGGGACGTCATCGCCACCATGGGCTACTTCATGAACTGGCGGCTGGTGGCCCAGAGCAACCAGTACTTCGTCCAGTTCACCGAGCCGTCGGTGCTGCAGCACACCTGGTCGCTGTCGGTCGAGGAGCAGTTCTACCTCGTGATCCCGGTGCTCGTCCTCGGGCTGATGGCGTTGGTGCACACCCGCCGGGCGCTGATCGCGGTGCTGGTCGGACTGGCGCTCGTCTCCGCCGGGTGGATGGCCGTCGTCGGCGTCGGCACTGACGTCGCACGGTCGCACCTCTACTACGGCACCGACACCCGCGCCCAGTCGCTGCTCGTGGGTGCCGCGCTCGGGGTCTGGACCGCCCGGCTGGGCAGGCAATCCCGACCGAGCCCGTTCACCATCAACCAAGTCCAGCTGATCGGCGGCACGGCGCTCGCGATCACCCTGGCCGGATTCGTCCTCGTCGATCCGCAGACCACCGTGATGGCCGACGGCGGCATGTTCGCGCTGTCGCTGGCCGCCGCCGCGTGGGTCTGGGCCGCTGCCGACGAACGGATCGGGCCGTTGCAGAAGTGCCTGTCGGTCCGCCCGCTGGCGGCGCTCGGCCGGATCTCGTACGGCGCCTACCTGTGGCACTGGCCCATCGGACTGTGGATCGAACAGGCCATGCCGTCAGCCGCGGTGTGGCAACGGGTGCTGCTCGGTTTCATCCTGACCGTCGGCGTCGCAGCGATCTCCTACCAACGTCTGGAGAAGCCGATCCACGACCGGGGCTGGGGCGCCGTGATCGGCGGTGCGTTGCGCGCTCGAACCACCGCGATCACGGTTGCGCTCGCGTTGTTCGTCGGCGCCGTCGGCATCGGGGTCGGCGCACCGGCCGCGGACGGCGTACCACGCACCAACGCACCCAGTCGCATCGTCCCTCTGGTCCCCGGGCAGCCGCGGTTCCACCAGCCCAGTAGGCCCTACACCATTGCCCTGTATGGCGATTCGGTTCCTTACCTCCTCGTCAAGAACTTTCCCGCGCAAGCGTTTCCCGGGATCACGGCGAAGGCGGTGGCCGTCCCGGGTTGTGATCTTCTCAGCGAACCATGGCTGAACCCGAAGAACGGCGAACCGGGACCCGATCCGCCGGAATGCAAGCCGTTCCGGCAGGAGGTGCGATCACGTATCGCCGCGGCGCACAGCGACCTGGTGATCGTGTTCCCTGCTGCACTGCTCGCCTTCAAGCACCGCATTGGTGACAAGACTGTCTGGTGGGGTGATGAGGCGTACGAGTCTGCGGTGCGTTCGCGGCTCGATGCGATATCGAGCGCGGCGAAGGCGAACCACAGCAAGGTCGCGATCGTCACCGGGACGTGCCGCAGCACAATCCCGAAGGCGATTCGGTCGGTCATCGGCTCCGTGCAGGATGACCAGCCGGCGCTGCTGAGCGAGCTGAAGACTGGCAACAAGATGAATTCCCTCATTCGCGATTGGGCGAAGTCGCGGGACACCCCGATCGCTGACTTGCATCACGCTGTTTGTCCGAATGGCAAGCCCAGGTCCATCAAGGGAATGCCGATCTTCGGTGACGGCATCCACTTCTCGGCTGCGTTCACACCCAGCGTCTGGGCGTTCCTCATCGCCGAACTCGGGCTCGACACATGAGCGGGCCCCGATCGGTCGGAGCCGTCGGACGTCGTCGGTATGACGCCATCGACGGCTACCGCGGCCTGTTCGTCGTGCTCGTCATGCTCTACCACGTGGGTGTCACCGGCCTTGTCGGCGGCTGGGTGGGCATCAACCACTTCTTCGTGTTCTCCGGCTTTCTGATCACCCGGCTGCTGGTGAAACAGTTCGGGCGGTACGGGCGCATCGACGTCGTCGACTTCTACCGGCGACGCGTGCGTCGCATCGTTCCGGCGATGCTCCTGCTCGTCGCCGCGGTGGTGGTCCACACCGCGCTCTTCGCGGACCCGGCATTCCGCCGGCAGGTCGGTGGTGACTCGGTGGCGACCATCGGGTTCTTCCTCAACTGGCGGTTGATCAGTCGTGACGACGCGTACTTCACCATGTTCGGTCAGCCGAGCCCGTTGCGGCACGCGTGGACGCTGTCCGTGGAGGAGCAGTTCTATCTGGTCGCGCCCGTCCTGCTGTTGGTGATCTGCTGGTTCCTGCGGTCCAGGCCGGCCCGCGCGGCGGTCGCCTTCCTGCTCGCGGTGGCGTCGTCGGTGTGGTCCTCCCGACTCGGCTATCACGGCCTGGTGGACCAGGCTCGCTTCTATTACGGGACCGACATCCGCGCCCAGGCGTTGCTGGTCGGCGTCGCCGCGGGGTTACTGCTCGCCGTGGATGATCGAGGCAGGGAGCCGCTGCCGTTGCCCCGGACGGCGACCCACGTGCTGGCGTGGATCGGCTTCGGGACGTCCCTGGCAGCTCTGTTCGTGCTGAGCCCGACCAGTTCGTGGGTGTACAACAACGGTGGAATGCTGTTGTTCGCGGTCGCCGCCGCGCTGATGGGCTTCGCGGCGATCGACCAGCGTGACCTGCTGATCAACCGGTTGTTCTCCTGGTCGCCACTGGTCTATCTGGGCCGCATCTCGTACGGGCTGTACCTCTACCACTGGCCCATCCACCTCTGGCTGACCATGCCGGCGCTGCCCCGGTGGCTGGCAGGCACCATTCAGCTCGGACTGGCATTCGTCGTGGCGACGATCTCGTTCCGCTACCTGGAGCTGCCGATCATGCGGCACGGGCTGCGCGGTGTATGGCGCCGGCGGCAGGTGCGCCGCACCGTGCCGGTCGCCGCCGTCATTGCGTCGTTGGTCGGCGCCGTGGTGCTCTGGCAGGGCGGCGCCGGCCCGGCGGAGTCGGCCCCGAACCTTGTCGCGGCTCAGCCGGCCTATCGCGCTGGGGCTGCGGTCCACCGGATCGGGATCCTCGGTGACTCGGTCGGTTCCTCACTGATGTCCGGGTGGAGACCCGATTCATATCCGGACCTGCGGATCAGCAACCAGACCCTGATCGGCTGCGATCTGATCGATGCCCCGACCTGGCACGACGGCTCACTCGGCCGGCCGGAGAGCCAGTGCGCCTCGTGGCGTACCAGCTGGCCGGCCCGGATGGAGGCCGCCGGCGCCGACTCGATGATCCTGCTGGCGGGCGCGCAATTCCTGACGGACCACCGGGTCGGCGACACAGTGGTCGCCCCCGGCACACCCGCGATGCGTCGCCTGATAGATCGCACACTGGACGACATTGGACGCCGGGCTCGCTCGGCGGGCATCCCCACCATCACCGTGGTGAACCTGCCGTGCCGCCGGATCGATCCGAACCAGCTGGATCCCTCGCTGCGGTTCTTCGCCGCGCAGGGCAGCGACGACGCAATGGTCGACTGGACCAACGGCGTCCTGGCCGACTGGGCGTCGGCGCACACCGGCGCCCGGCTCGCCGATCTGCATGGGCAGCTGTGCCGCAACGGATTCCGCCCCAGCGTGCACGGCGTGCAGCTCTACCACGACACGTTGCACTTCCGGCCGCAAGCCGCCGCGATGATCTGGACCTGGCTCGCCCCGCTGGCACGTGCCGGAACTCGTCATTGACCCTTCCGACCGCACGGGGAAGTGAGAACCTTCCTGGGTGAGCGAATTGAGTGCCGACGAGCGACGAGTCCTCGACATGGTGGACGACGAAGCGATCCTGGCCGACCTCGCCGCGCTGGTCGGCATACCGTCGGTCGGTGGCAGCGCCGGTGAGGTCGAGGCACAACAGTGGTGCGCCGACCGGCTGCGGGTGCTCGGGCTGCAGGTCGACGAGTGGGAGCTCGACCTGCCCGAGCTGAGCGCCGACCCCGATTTCCCCGGTGCCGAGGTCGAGCGGTCCCGTGCTGTGGGAGTGGTCGGGGTGCTCCCGGCGACCGCAGGCACCGCCGGCAGCGGCCGCGGCACGGGCGAGCCGGCGCTCGCCTTCTGTGGCCACACCGACGTGGTGCCACCGGGCGACGTCGACGGCTGGACGAGCGACCCGTTCGTGTTGCGCGTCAAGGACGGCGTCGGTCACGGGCGGGGCGTGTGCGACATGAAGGCAGGCGTCGTCGCAATGATCGGTGCCGTCGACGCGTTGCGGCGCGCCGGCATACCGCGCGAGCAACCGATCGCGGTCCATTGCGTCAGTGGGGAGGAGGACGGCGGACTCGGTGCATTCGCCACGCTGCGCAGGGGACACCGCGCACGCACCTGCGTGATCACCGAACCCACCGCCGGTGCGGTGATCCCGACCAACGCCGGATCGTTGACCTTCCGCATCGAGGTGCGCGGCCTCGCCACACACGGCTCCCAGCGGTGGCAGGGCGTCAGCGCCGTGGACAAGTTGGATGTCGTCCAACGCGCCCTGCGCCGGCTCGAGCAGGAGCGGAACGCCGAGATACCCGACGAATTCAGTCATCTGAAGGTGCCCTGGCCGTTGTCCATCGGGATCGTGCGCGCCGGCGACTGGGCGAGCACCGTGCCCGATCTGCTGATCGCCGAGGGCCGTTACGGGGTCCGCCCCGGTGAGGCGGTCGCCGACGCCCGTGCGGCGTTCGAGCGGGCCGTCGCGGAAGAGGCCGCGGCGGATCCCTGGCTGCGTGACCATCCGGTCGACGTCAGCTGGCCGGGCGGGACGTTCGCCTCCGGCAGGCTCCCGGAAGGACACTCGCTGTTGGGGGAGGTCACCGACGCCGCCGCCACGGTCCGGGGGAGCGTGCCGCCTGCCGTCGGTGCCCCGTACGGCTCCGACCTCAGGCTGTATGCCGCCGCCGGCGTACCCACCCTGCAGTACGGACCCGGGCGGGTCGAACAGGCCCACGCCGTCGACGAATCGGTCGAACTGGACGACGTGCTGGGGTGTGCCCGGGTCTATGCGCTGTTCGCGCTCCGCGCCTGCTGCGCGCGGCGCTGACACGCCGAGTCGGCAAATCGCCAACTGGCCGGTAACTTCGGAGCATTCGGCGCTATTCTCTGCGGCCATGCAGACATCGCGCCTGTTCGACGCGCTCCCCGACGTCTTCGGCGGCGACCCTCGTGCGGGTGACCCGACCGATCCGCGCTGGGAGCGGATGACCGAGGAGGTCAGCGGCTTCACCAGCGCCCACGAGCTGGCGGTCCTCAACCTCGCGGCCGCCGTGCTCCCGGCCGACGAGGCCTACCTCGAGGTCGGCACCTTCAAGGGCCGTTCCCTGGTCGCGGCCGTGCAGGGCAACGAGGACAAGACGTTCTACGCGATGGAGAACTTCCTGGAGTTCGGCATGGCGGGTGAGGCGGCGCACGCCGAGCTGAAGGACAACCTCAAACGTTTCGCCGGTGACGCGCAGGTGCGGTTGCTGGAGGGGGACGCCTTCACGCTGATGGCGCGACCCGGCGTCATCGACCGGCCCGTCGGCGTCTACTTCTACGACGGCGAACACACGTTGCTGTCGCACTACCTCGCATTGGCGGTCGTCGAACCGCTGCTCGCCGACGAGGCATTGGTGCTGGTCGACGACGCCAGCTGGCCGGTGGTGCAGCACGCGCACCGGCTGTTCCTCACGCGACACCCCGGCTGGCGGATCGCCGCCACCTGGGACGCGCAGCACGCGGACGACCCCCGCTGGGCCAACGGCCTGCATGCGCTGGTGTTCCAGCGGGCGGCGGGACGTCGCCGGGCCATCTCCCGCACCGACGAGGCGCTGCGCCGCTACCAGACGACGGTGCAGGACCGGGTCAACAAGGTGGCGTGGGGCGCGGCGAGCCGCTTCCCCGGTCCGGTCAAGAAGCTGGCCGGCCTCGTGTTGTCACGCTCGCGGGCTATCGGCGGTCACGATCACTGAGTCGTCCGCGATGGCCGTCGCCTGGTGCCGCACCACCACCCGCAGCAGGCCGGACAGGGCGACCACGAGTGCGCCGGCCAGGCACACCAGCACGATCTGGGTCGGCGAGTCGTGCCAGACCCCGGCGATCGCGACCACCTCCACGACGATGACCGCCCAGGTCAGGTTGCCGAGCAGGCCGGTGTCGCTGCCCATCTCGGAGAACAGCCAGACCTGCGCCAGCGCCCAGCCCACCCCCAACGCCACGCACAGCAGCGCGAGGTGTCCGAACGAGCCGTAGTCGGCGCCGCCCGCGACGGTGATCCAGGTGCGCGGTGACATCGCGACCACCGCGAAGCCGACGATCCCGATCACGGCCACGACCGCGCTCGCCCGCAGCAGCGTCCGGGTCGGCCGCGAGCCCTGCATCCGCGGCACGATGATCAGCGCCACGAACTGCGTGCCCCAGCACATCGCCCGGGCGAAGGTGGAGGCCAGCGCGTAACCGCCCGAGTCGTGCGCGGACAGGAAGTGCCGGGCGAGCAGCATGTCCACGTTGGTCAGCGCGACGTATGCCGCCAGGGTGCTATTGGACCGCAGCAGCTCCCGGGCGAGCCGGGCCGTGCGCGGCAGCCGGACCAGGTCGGTCCAGCACAAGGCGGCGCCGTATGCCGCGGCGATCATCCCGGCCAGCAGCATGGCCGCGAACACCGCGGTCACATCGGCGCCGACGACCGCGCAGGCCGCGGCGGCGATGACCCGGCTGACCGCGTTGACCAGATAGAGCAACGACAGGGCCCGCAGGCGTCCCCGGCCGAGCAGGATCCCCTGGAAGCAGCCGGTGAGCGTCATCGGCACGAGCATGCCGCCGAGCAGCACCGGAGCCCACAGTGAGGGCAGGTGGAACCAGCCGGTCAGCGCGGGGGACAGGGCCACGGTGACGGCGAAGCACCCGGCACCGGTGAACAGCGCCGGCCGGACCGCGCTGGTCGGCTGTTCCGGGTCGTCCCCGGACAGCCGCCGGGCCACGACGACCTGGAACACCCCGGCCGGTATGGCCAGCAGGACGCCATACGTCGACAGCGCGGTGTAACCGCCGAACTCGCCGGGGCCGAGCGGGCGGGACAACAGCATCACCACGAGATAACCGAGCGCGTTCGCCATACCCATCGCGACGCCCAACAGCGCACCCATGGCGGTCCGTCGCGAGGGCGCCCGGCGCGCGTTGGTTGCGGTCACGACCAGTGAGGTTACTCGGCAGTTATATTTGGGTGCTCACGCAGCGATCACCGGGCGACCGACCGGCCTGCGACGACCGCCGATCTCGACCCTGGGAGCCTCCCGAAGTGCGCAGACAGCTGACGGGATATCGGCTCACGGTCCTGGGACTGACCCTGCTCCTGGCGCTCATCGTGGCGCTGAACGGATTCGGGCACTTCTACACCGACATCAAGCCCGAGGTCTATCTCGCGCCCGGCCGGATGATCCGGCAGTACCTCTCGGCGTGGACCGACACGCCCTACCTGGGATCGCCCAACTTCAACGTCGGGCTGGTGCCGGTCCTGCTGGTCACCGGTGCACTGCGCGGCATCGGGCTGTCACCGGAGTGGGCGTTCAAGATCCTGCACTTCGCCCTCTGGCTGGCCACCGCGTGGGGCACCGCACGGCTCACCCGCACCCTGGTCCCGCGGGCCGGACGGTATGCCGGGCTGGCCGCCGGCGTGCTGGTCCTCGCCAACCCCTACACCATCCAGGCCGGCAGCACGCTGGCGATCGCGCTGCCGATGGCGTTGCTGCCCTGGTCGCTGCTGGCCTTCATCCGTGCGTTGTGGACACCGGGACGCCGCTGGTTCTCACTCCAGGGGTGGCGGTGGCCGGCCGTGTTCGGGCTGCTGTTCTTCGCGATGAGCGGCATGAACGTCGCCATCGTGCCGATCTTCCAGTTGGTGGCGCTGCTGCCGATCCTGTGGGTGGCCCGGCGGGTGTGGCGGCTGCGCTGGCCGGTGATCACGGCAGCCGTGGGCAGGTGTGCGCTCTTCGTCGTCGGTGTCTCGGTCTACTGGTTGGTGCCCGGTCTCGGTGCTGTGGCGACCGGCAACCAGATCGTCGACGAGTCCGAGTCCCTCACCGGCATCGCGAAGGTGTCCTCCTTCCCGGAGGTGCTGCGCGGCATGGGGCTGTGGTCGCTCTACGGCCAGGACAACCACGGCGCCTGGGTGCCGCAGGATGCCGTGTTCCTGACCAGTCCGCTGGTCATGGTGCTGACCATGCTCTGGCCGGCGCTGGCGCTGCTGGCGCTGCGCCGGCTGCACGGCGCCGCCCGGGTCGTGGTGGCCGGGACCGTCGCCATCGCGGCCGTGCTGATGGTGGGCATGTTCCCCGCCGCCGAGCACCCCGCCTCGCCGTTCGGTGTGTTCTTCCACTGGTTCGTCGAGCTGCCGGGTATGGCGGCCTTCCGCACCACCAACAAGGTGGGTGCGCTGCTCGCCCTGGCCTTCGCGATCGCGCTCGGAGTGGCCGCCGCGAAGGTGCTGCCCGCCCTGCTGCGCCGGGACGGCCTCGCCCCGGTCGCCGCGGTCGCGGTCACGATGCTGCTGCTGTCGTGGACGCTGCCGGCATTGACCAACCGGCTCTACACCTCCCCGATGGACATCCCGGCCTACTGGAAACACGCGGCGTCCGCCATCGACAAGGGCGACCCGGGCTCGGCGGTGCTCTTCCTGCCGGGGCAGACGCGTCCGGCATACCGCTGGACGGTGGACCGGCCCGACGACGTGGCGAACTCGCTGTTCAGCAGGCGGGTGATCCTGCCGGAGACCAGCACGAACGCCTCCCCGCCCGGCGGCAACTTGCTGGCTTCGCTGGACTCGACCCTGGAGGACGGCGTCGTGCCGCCGGGGACGCTGTCGACCTACGCGCGCTACCTGGGCGCCGACACCGTGCTGATGCGGCACGACGTCACCTGGCAGGACTCCGGCGGCGTGCGTCCCGGCCTGGTGTCGGCGATCGCCGCGCAGGACAAGGGCCTGTACGGCGTCGCCAATTACGGCTACCCCGGGGAGTATGTCGGCGGAGCCGACGCCACCGCCGAGGAGTCGCAGCTGCCGCCGCTGCAGCAGTACTCCGTGCCCGCCGCCGGCAACAGCGTGCGGGTCGAACCGGCCGGCAACTCGCTGGTCGTCGCCGGCGACGGCTGGTCGGTGCCGTCGATGGTCGACGCCGGACTGCTGCGCGATGCGCCGACCTTCCGCTACGCACAAGATCTTTCGGCCCACCAGCTGGCGGACAACCTCGGCGGCGGCCACACTCTGGTGCTGACCGACACCAACCAGCGCCGGGACGCCATACCGAACCGACTGGCGAACAACCAGGGCCCACTGCTCGCCGCCGACCAGCCGCTCGCGGTCACCCGCACCCTGGGCCCCGACCCGGCGGACCAGACGGTGCTGCAGCGGTCCGGCGCCCGGGTCACCGCGACCTCGCAGGGTGGTGCGTTCTTCGACCTGCCGTATGCCGTGCCGGAGAACGCGGTGGACGGCGACCCGTCCACCGCCTGGCTCTTCGGCGACTTCGGCCGCGCGGTCGGCAACCGGCTGACGATCACCGAGCCCGCCCCCGTCACGCTCGACACGCTGCGGATCGCGCAGGCGCAGATCGGCAGCGTGCGGCTGGGCAAGGTGACCGTCCGGGCCGGTGGCCGGACGGTCACCCGGACGGTGCCGGCCAGCGGCTACGCGGACTTCCCGATGGGGCACATCTCCGCGAAACGGGTCACCATCACCGTCGACTCGACCAGTGGCACGGGCTACAACCTGGTCGGCATCCGGGACATCCAGGGGCTCGGCGCCCCGGCCGTGCGGTCGGCCCGCACGCCCCTGACCTTCACCGACGCCTACCGCACCCTGAGCGCCGCCGGCAGAGCGGCGTTCGACCGCACGCCGCTGGACGTGCTGCTCACCCGGCGGCAGGGCACCTCGGAGGTCGGCGACGACTCCGAGCGGGGACTGCGACGGGTGATCAGCCTGCCCGACGCGCGCACCTTCGATGCCACGGCCGCAGTGCGTGTCGACGGCGGCTTCGAGGAGGTTTACGACCGCACCGCCGGCCTGTCGCCAGCGGTCGCCGCCACCGCGTCGTCGTTCTATTTCGGCCTTGCGGGCACGCGTGCGTCGCTGGCGGCCGACCGGGACGCCTCGAGCGCCTGGCAGCCGGGCGGCACGCTCCGCGGCGCCTGGTGGCAGTTGACCGGCCCGGAGCGGACGATCAGCTCCGTCTCGGTCACCCAGCAGGCGGGCAGCAGCGGCGACAGCAACAACGCGTACGCACGCCGGGTGACCATCAGCGTGGACGGCACGGACGTCGCGACCGCCACCCTGAAACGGCGCGGCACCACGCGGATCGCGATACCCGACCAGCATGGGAAGGCGGTGCGTGGCAAGGACGTCCGGATGACGATCGACTCGATCACCGGCACCGAGAGCCAGGTGCCGCCGCGGTTCACCTCGATCGACACCGGCCTGCACGTGCACCAGCTCGCCGGCCTCGGCCCGATCGGGCGGGCCGGCCGCAACGACCCGCGCTGCACCACCGTGGCCACGATCGACGGCTCGCCGCTGCGCATGCGTCCCACCGGCCAACTGCAAGGCTCCACCACCCAGGGCAGCAAGTGGGTCGCCTGCGGCGCAATCACGCTGGCCGGCGGCACCCATCACCTCGAGCCGACCCACGGCTTCACCCTGGACGACCTGCAGCTCACCGACACGCAGCACCGCAGCGCCCGCACGGTCAAGGCTCCGGCGACACGACTCTCCGACGACACCAGCACCCACACGCGACTGCAGGTCACCACGACCGGACCGGCCACGGTCGTATTGGGGCAGAGCATCGCCGACGGCTGGCACGCGACCGCCAACGGCAAGGACCTCGGCGCCCCGCAGACGGTCGACGGCTACTCGGCCGGCTGGCTGCTGCCGAAGGCCGGCACGTACACCATCGACATCAGCTACGCGCCGCAACGGCGTGCCGACGTCGCGCTCGGCATCAGCCTGGCGGTCATCCTGGTTGCCGTGGCGCTGGCCGTGGTCCCCTTCGTCGGCAGACTGCGCGACCGACGCAACAAGCCCGACGCCGATGACGACGACGCCGATGACGACGCCGATGACGACGCCGATGACGATGGCGGCGACGAGAACGCCCCGGGCACCGCGGAGCCGGGCCACTCCGTCGCCGCCGGGCCGGATCTCGCCCTGCAGACCGACGGAGGATCGAGGGCCCGGTTCGCGCCACTGGCTCTTCCGCGGCCGGCGCTCGAGCTCGCCCTGATCCTGGTGGCCGGCTTCTTCGTCGGCTGGGCCGGGCTGGTGGCCGCGGCAGCGGTGGTGGCGGTGCTGCGATGGCGGCGGTCGATCCCGTCCTGGTGGCTGCAGCTGACCGGCGCCGGCCTGCTGCTGATCGCGATGGGCGTCTATCTGCTCGTGCTCGGGCACACCAGGGGCACGCTGAGCGCGGACGGTGTCGCCCGCAGCATGTGGCCGCACTGGCTCGCCGGTGCGGGCCTGGTCGTGGGATTGGTCGGAGCGCTGCGGGACAGCGCCACGGTGGAAGAGGATGACCGTTTGTGAGAGAACCACCCCTGGTGTCGGTCGTGGTGCCGACCCGCAACAACGTGCGCACGATCCGCGCGTGTCTGCAGTCGGTCCGTGACCAGACCTACCGGCGCGTCGAACTCATCGTGGTCGACAACCACAGCACCGACGAGACCCTCGCGATCGCCACCGAGTACGCCGACCTTGCGGTCACCGGCGGACCCGAGCGTTCGGCACAACGCAACCTCGGCATCGAGGAGGCGCAAGGCCAGTGGGTGCTCTGGCTGGACAGCGACATGGTGCTGCCGCGACGCAGCATCGAGGTGGCCGTGCGGACCGCGCTGGGCAGCGGCGCCACCGGAGTGGCACTGCCCGAGCGCACCATCGGCGACGGTTTCTGGACCGCCTGCCGGGCGCTGGAACGCGAGTGCTACCTCGACCAGCCGTGGTTGCACAACCCCCGCCTGGTGCGGCGCGACTACCTGCTCGGTGACGGCGGTTTCCACCTGGCCATGTCCGGCCCGGAGGACGCCGACCTGCGGCTGCGGATGCACGCCGAGGGGCGCGGCATCGAGCTGGCGCCGGTTGTCGTGGACCACGACGAGGGCCGGCTGACCGTGGCCGACGTGCTGCGCAAGCGCTACTACTACGGACGCAGCATCCCCGCGTTCGCCGGCCGGCACGAGGGCGCGGTCGGCGCGCAGGGCCGCGCGGTGCTCAAGGCGTATGCCGTCAACTGGCGCCGTCTGGCCCGTGACCCCGCGCACGCGGCCGGCATGGTGCTGCTGCGCAGCCTCGAGGTGGTCGGGTATGCCGCCGGTGCGCGGCGCGGCCGGCGGGACCGAGCCGGAGCAACGGCGCCAGCATGAGTCGAAGGATGCTCTGGGTGTCCCTGCCGGACCAGCGCCCGCGCCGCGAGCTGTACTGGATGAGCCGTATGCCGGACACCGACGTGACCGCGCTGGCGGCCCAGCGGCCGGCCGGTGACCTGACCTGGGTTCCGGCCACCTACCGGCGACCGATCAAACGCTTCGTCGAGGCGGGGGCGCTGGCCTGGGTCAACGGGCTCGCGCGGCAACAGCCCGCGGCATACGACTGGGTGGCCACCCTCGAACTGTGCTCGCTGGTGACCGGGCAGGCCAGCAAGTGGCGGCGTGGTTCCGGTGTCCGGCAGGCGGTCGTCACCTGGGAGAACCTGCCGGACCAGCCGCTCTACAAGCTGCCGCCCTACAAGCAGGCGCTGGACTCGGCACGCGATGCCGACCTGTTCCTGTGCATGATCGATGCGGCCCGGGATCACCTGATCCACAACGGTTTTCCCGCAGATCGCATCCGGGTGGTCAAGCCCGGCGTCGAGACCTCGGTCTTCACCCCGGCCGCGGAGCCGGCTCACGACCCGCTGGTCGTCTTCTGCTCGCCGCTGGCGGCCAACCAGGGGATCGACCGGGTGCTGGACGCCATGCGGCTGGTGCGTCGGGCGGTGCCCGAAGCGCGCCTGGTCGTGGCGGGCAACGGTCCATTGCGCGGCCTGGTCGAACGAGCCGCCGCCGACCCGGCGACCGGTGTCCGGCTCGCCGGCCAGTTGGACGCCCACGGCGTCGCTGACCTGCTGGCGGGCGCGGCCGTCTTCTGCACCGCGCCGCGGCCGACCTGGAAGTGGACCGAACAGTTGGGCCTGGCCTACCTGGAGGCGCAGGCCTGCGGCCTACCCGTCGTGACCACGCGATGCGGCACGAACGACGAGGCGGTGCTGGCGCCCAACGCCCTGGTCGACGACGACGTCGAGGCGATCGCCGACGCGCTGGTGACCCAGCTGACCGACCGTGACCTGCGGATCCGGATCGGCGCTGCCAACCGGGCCCGGATGCTGGCCGAGCACGACCTGGCTACCCAATGTGCCCGGATGGCAACGGCGTTCGCCGACATCGAGGGGCGCCTGGCGCAAGGCGTCGGATGACGCGCCCGCTGGCCGCAGTGGGGCAGCGCAGCGTCGGCGCCGTCGTCGGGCTGCTCTGCGGGGCGGTCGCGCTCGGCCCGGCCCTGGCACCCGGCTACCTGCTGCACTACGACCTGGTCTTCGTCCCTCGGCTGGCGCTCGGGGACCGGACGATGGGAGTCGACGGTTCGGTGCCGCGCGCGGTCCCCAACGACTTCGTCGCCGCGGTGCTGTCGCACATCGTGCCGGGGTGGCTGGCCGAGAAGGCGCTGCTGCTGGCGGTCTTCGTGCTCGTCGGCGCGGGCGTCGGTGCGCTCGCCCGCAGCCGGCTCGGCGCCGGATCGGCGGCGCTGGCAGCTGCCTGGAACCCGTATGTCGCCGAACGGCTCGCGATCGGGCACTGGGGCTACCTGTTGGGTTACGCCTGTCTGCCGTTCCTGGTGGCCGCAACCGCTGCGCTGCGGGCCGGCGACCGTCGCTCCCGCGCCCGGCTGGGCGGCTGGCTGCTGGTCACCGCGGCGACCGGCTCCACGGGTGCGGTGCTCGGGCTCCTGGTGGTGCTCGCGGTGCTCGTCGTCCCCGCTGATGCACCCGTTGCGGTCGGGCGGCGGATGCGCGAGTTCGCCTGGGTCGCGGCGGTTTTCCTGCTCGCCAACGCGACCTGGTGGTTCGCCTACCTCTTTCTGGCGCCCTCCCAGTCGTCCTCGGCGGCCGGCGTCGAGGCGTTCATGTCCCGGGCCGACACACCGTGGGGCGTGCTCGGATCGCTGCTGACCGGGGGAGGCATCTGGAACGAAGGTGTCTGGTTCGCCGAACGGCAGTCACTGCTCGTCTCCGGGCTCGCGCTGCTGGCCGTGCTCGCGGTCCTCGCGCTCGCCGTGCAGGAGCGGGTATGGCGAGTCGGCCCAGCGCTCGGCGGGCTGGCCGTGGCCGGTGTCGTCGGCCTCCTCCTCGCGGCGGCGAGCGCGGTGCCCGGCGGCCGGCAGTTGATGACTGCCGTGGTGACCGACCTGCCCGGCGGGGGACTGGTGCGCGACGCCCAGAAATTCCTCGGACTCTGGGTCCTGCTCGTTGCGGTGCTGGCCGGGCGGCTGGTGGAACGCGTGCGTGCTGCCGGCGCCGGAGCGGGTGCGCACCGCTCAGCAGCGCTGGTGATCGCCGGCCTCGTCGCGTGCTGGCCGTTGGTCACTCTCACCGGGCTCGCCTGGGGCGCGGGCGGGCAATGGCGGGCCGTGGACTACCCGGCGGCATACCGCAGGATGACCGACCGGATCGAGGCACTGCCGGCCGGCGGGGTCGCCGTCTTCCCGTGGACGCAGTACCGGCAGTATGCCTTCGACCACGACGCGGTGCTGCTGGACCCGTGGCAACGCCTGCTGGACCGGCAGGTGCTGGTCAACGACGGCCTGCCGCTGGTCGGCGGGACCGTGGTGCCGGGGGAGGACCCGGCGGCGGCCCGGGTGACCGCAGCGGTGCGTTCCGGCGCCGGTGTGGTGCCGGCGCTGCGGGACGCCGGCGTGCGCTACGTGCTGTGGGAGACCGATCAGCCGGCGGCGGGCGACATACGGGACGTGAGCGCACGGCAGCCGATCGCGACGGACGGGACGCTGCGCCTCTACGACCTCGGGGCCGTCGGCGTGGAGCCGCCGCCGGACCACGGACCGCTGCGCTACACCGGGTGGGCCCTGGCGGCAGGCGCCCTCGTCGTGGTCGCCGCGGATCTCCTCGTCGACGAACTGCGCGGCAAGCGCACACGGGCGCTGACTCGTGAGTAACATGGAGCCGTCCGGCGTCGAACCGAGAGGGAAGTAATGGGCAACACGAAGCTGCTCTACAACATTGGCGGGGCCGTCGCTGGTGTCGTGCTGGCCACGGTGGCCATCTTCGGACTGATTGCCCAGCAGGGCTCGGTCACCCAGCCGCAGAAGTTCTCCTCGACGATCAACTACAACCAGTAGACACGAGGTCGTCGACCCCAGCACACCTGAAGGCGGTCGTCCCCGGTCGGGGACGACCGCCTTCGGCTGTGCCCGGCGGCCGGGCGGTCAGAAGTTGGCCGCGACCGGAGTGTCCTCGCAGTCGCGGGGACCGTCCGGCTCCGTCGCGCCGCGTCGCGCCGCGAGGATCTCGTGGACCGACCGCAGCCGCGGTGCGCGCGCCGTGGGCTGTTCCGGTCGCGCGGCCCGCCCGAGCACCGACTTCAGGGTGAGCTCGAGCGCGGTCCCGCTGCTGCGCCAGTCGAAGCTCAGTGCATGCGTGCGGGCGGCGCGGCCGAAGGCGGTGCGCAACTCGTCGTCGCGCAGCAGCACGTCGACCTGTTCACGCATCTCCTCCGGCGTGTGGGCCAGCAGACCGGTCTCGCCGTGCAACACCGACTCGGTCGGCCCTCCGGCGTGGGCGAACGCCAGGGACGGTGTCTCGTGCAGCCCGGCCTCGACGATCGTCAGCCCCCAGCCCTCCTTGTGTGATGGCATCAACATCAGCCAGGACCGGGCCAGCAGGCGGTGTTTGGTCGCCTCGTCGACGAAACCGTGGAAGTCGACCCGGTCCGCCACTCCACGGTCGCGTGCGTGCCGCACGAGGTCCGCGTGCCAGTAGCCGGTGCCGATGATGTCCAGCCGCAGGTTCGGGTGATCGTGCCGCAGGTCGGCCAGGATGTCGATCGCGGTCTCGACCTGCTTGTGGGGCACCAGCCGGCCGAGCACGGTCAGCACCGGCGTGGGGCTGTGCTGGTGCATCAGGCCGTGCTCCAGCTGGGCCGGACGGTCGTTGCCGGAGTAGACGATGTCGATGCGTTCGCGGTCGATGCCGAGCTCGACGAGGTCGTCCCGGCTGGCCTGCGAGACCGTCACGTAGCGGCAGTTGCGATAGACGACCGGCGCGACCCGTGACTCGAGGAACCAGCCGAAGCGGGCGAGCCGGGGGCCGAAGATGACGTGCCACTGATCGCGATGGACGTGGTGCATGACGTTGACCACCGGCCGGCGGGCCAGCAGTGGCGCCCAGAACGGCACGCCGTTCTGCACGTCGATGACGATGTCGAAGTCGCGGCGGTGCCGGGCGGCATACAGCAGACCGGCGAGGTAGCAGGAGAAGCGGCCTCCGCGGCGCACGACGGCGACCCGGCCGTGCCGGTCGGTGCGCGGTGCGCCCGGGAAGCGGCTGGTGAAGATGGTGACCTCGTGGCCGAGTTCGGTGAGGACCTCGGCAGTGCGCTCGGTGAACGTCTCGGCGCCGCCCGCCTCGGGATTGTCGCGGTCCCGCCACGACAGGTAGAGGACCCGCAGCGGCGGACCTGACTCGTCGGGACGAGCGCGCACTAGGACTCCAGTCGGTTCGTGTGGCGCCGGACACATTCGGTACGGCACCGGTACAGTAGCGCCGAATGCTACCCGTTGGTAACTGGAGGTTGGGTGTGTCCGGCGTGGTGGCTTTTTCGCCCTGCGAGATCTGCGGGCAGCGCACCGCACGGCTGGCGCTGCGCGGTGGCGGCGTGCTCGCTCGGTGCGTGGATTGTGGTCATCTGGGCCGGCAGCTCGCCGGCTCGCCCGCCTTCCACCGCGACCGGGCGTATGGCGGCGAACCGACCCTCGACGCCTGGCGACTCGCGCTGACCCACCGTCTGCTGACCCGCGCGCGCCGGCCGGCGTCGGTCTTCGAGGTCGGGTACGGCTCCGGGGCACTGCTGCGCCGGTTCCTGGATGACGGCGCGCGCGTCGGGGGCACCGACCCGGACCAGCTGGGGGTGGCCGTCGATGCGCGGGTGCGGGCGCACGGTCGGTTGTACGACGCCGCGATCGAGGACCTCACGGCGGACGTCGAGCCGGTCGAACTCGTCTACGGCATCCACGTGCTGGAGCACGTCCAGGACCCGCTGCGTACCCTGCGGCATGCCGCACACCTGCTTGCGCCCGGCGGCACCGTGCAGTTCCTGACGCCGGCCGGCGACAGTGACGGGCTGCGGCTCTACGGCCGCGCCTGGTGGATGCTCGAGGACCCGACGCACGTGCGGTTCTTCAGTGCCGAGAGCCTGCACCGCGCGGCACGCTCCGTAGGGTTGACCGATGTGTGCGTGACCCGACCTGCCCTGGACAGCCTGGTGACGGATGCCGCCAGCCTGGCCCGGCTGGCGAGGCCGCGCGCCCGTCCGCACGGGGTCCTCGCCCTGCGCCCGGTGCTGGCCGCGGGCGTCGCGACCGCTCCGGTGGTGCTGGCGGCGCGCGCCCTGCGCCCCGCATTGCGTCCGACGCTGCACCTGACCGCCCGGAAGGCGCGCTGATGGACCGCGGACTGGGCCGGTCCGTGCGGCTGTTCCGGGCGTTCCTGGTGGAGCAGACGCAGCCGGAGGTCTTCTACGGCACACTCGCCCGTGACTCCTGTGAACTGTTGGCCGAGCTGACCGACCTGCGTGGCGCCCGCCTGGTCGACGTCGGTGCCGGGCCGGCGGAGTTCGCGCACGCGTTCCGCGCAGCGGGAGCGATCTACGTGCCGATCGACCACGACGCGAGCGTCCCGTCGGTGCGCGACGGCGGGGTGGTGGCCTCCGCCGAGGCGCTGCCGTTCGCCGATCGCAGCGTCGACGTCGTCTTCAGCAGCAACCTGTGGGAGCACGTGCGCGCCCCGGAGCGCGCAGCCGACGAGATGGTCCGCGTGGTGCGCCCCGGCGGCCTGGTGTTCCTGTCCTACACGAACTGGCTCTCGCCGTGGGGCGGACACGAAACCTCCCCGTGGCACTGGCTCGGCGGCGAACGCGCGGCCCGGCGCTACACCCGCACACGGGGCCACCCGCCCAAGAACACCGTCGACCGCACGCTGTTCCGGGTCAGCGTCACTCAGGGGCTGCAGTGGGCACGGCAGCACCCCGACGTGCAGGTGCTCGCCGCCCGGCCGCGGTACCTGCCCGACGTGGCCCGTCATGTGCTGCGGGTGCCTGGACTGCGCGAGATCGTCACCTGGAACCTGCTGCTCATCCTGCGCCGCCGATGTCAACGCCGACGCCGATGCCGACGCCGGTGGCCACGGCGCCCGACTCCGGCACGGGCCGCGGCGCCGCGGAACGGCTGCAGCTCCTGCTGCTGCTGGCCGCCCTGGCGGTGCTGCCGTGGCTGGTGTCGCCGGGGCGCACCGAACCCGACACCAAGGTCGACCTGACCGTCTCCCCGTGGCGCTACCTCGGCCGTTCACTGGACGCATGGAACACGCACGCCGGGCTCGGCGAACTGCAGAACCAGGCCTACGGCTATCTCTTCCCGATGGGTCCGGTGTTCGGGGTGTGCCGCTCGCTCGGGGTGCCTGCGTGGGCGACGCAGCGCATCTGGTGGACCCTGCTGCTGGTCGTCTCCTTCCTCGGCGCGCAGCAGTTGCTGCGCCGGCTCGGGGTCGGCGGCACGGTGCCGTCGCTGGTCGGCGGGGCCGCCTACGCGCTCGCGCCGCGGATGCTGACCGTGCTGCCGGTCATCTCGATCGAGGCATGGCCGATGGCGCTCGCGCCCTGGCTGCTGCTGGCGGTGCTCCCGCTGGTGCGTCGCGCTCTGACCCGTGCGGCACTGGTCCGGTCCCTGGCGCTGGCCGGAGTGCTCACTGCAGCACTCGGCGGCGTCAACGCCACAGCGTCCGGAGTCGTCCTGGCGCTGCCGTTCGCCTTCCTGCTCACCCACCCGGTCGGCCGGCGGCGGTTGGTGCTGTGGGTCGTCGCCACCCTGTTCGGTGCGTTGTGGTGGCTGCTGCCGCTGCTGGTGCTTGGCCGCTACGCCTACCCGTTCCTGGACTACATCGAGACCGCGTCGATCACCACTGCGGTGACCTCCGTCCCGAACGTGCTGCGGGGCGCCGATGACTGGATCGCCTACATCCTGGACAGCGCGGATCATCCCGTCTGGCAAGGCGGTTGGGTGCTCGCGCAGTCGGTCACCGCGATCCTGGCGACCGGCCTCGTCGCCGCGGTCGGGTGCTGGGGACTGCTGCGCCACCGCGGGCACCTGGCCCGGTGGACGCTGCTGTGCGTCGTCGGCGCGACCTTGTTCATGGTCCTCGGACACGGCGGCACCGTCGGCAGTCCGATCGCGGAGCCGGTGCGCGGACTGCTCGACGGACCGCTGGCGCCACTGCGCAACATCCACAAGGCGGATCCGGTGCTGCGCCTGCCGTTGGTGATCGGCTTCACCACCGTGCTGCAACGGGTCAGCCTGTCGCGGCGCGCAGGGGATCGGTTCGCGCCGGTGATGCTGGCGCTGGCCGTCGCCGTCGCCGCGACGCCGCTCTGGCAGGGAAGGGTCGGTGCGGCGGACGCGTACGGCGCCATACCGGCGCAGTGGACGCAGGTCGCGCACCAGATCGACCGCGCCGCAGGCAGATCCGGCGGATCGACGATGTTGTTGCCCAACTCCCGCACGTCGACCTACACGTGGGGGAGCACGACCGACGAGCCGCTCTCGGCGCTGGCGACCTCTGCGGTCGTGACCCGGGCAGCGGCGCCACTGGGCATCCCCGGGTCGACCCGGATCCTCGACGCGGTCGACCGGCTGGCGGCCTCGGGCGACCCGCAGCCGAGCCTGGCGGCCGGCCTGGCGCGCCTCGGCATCGCCCGGGTGGTCCTGCGTCGCGACCTGGCGGCATCCGTCCAGGCGCTGCCATGGCAGCAGGTGCAACGCACCCTCGACACCTCTCCCGGCTTCCGCATCGCCGGCACGTACGGTGCGGGCCGCTCCGCGCTCACCGTGTATGACGTCACGGCGCCGCGCGCTCGCGGCGCCGCACTCTACGGCGCGCGCCCGGTCACGGTGGCCGGCGGCCCGGAGTCGCTCTTCGCGTTGCGGACGACCGGCCTGCTGACCGCCGACGACTGGATGCAGCTGGACGGCGCTGCCGCGGGTCGGCCCGACGTGGTGACCGACACGATGCCGTGGCGCGCGTACAACAACGGGGTGCCGACGGCCTCGGCATACAGCCCGGTGCTCACCCGAGGCGACGTGAGACCGACCCACATCGGCGCGAAGGACCTGCTTCCGGCGGACCACCCGGCGGGGCAGCCCGCCCGGGAATGGCTCGGCTGGCGGACCGTCCAGGTGTCTTCGTCGGCCGCCGACCCCTTCGCCGCGCACCATCTCGGTGTCCGCGACGGTCCGGCCGCCGCGTTCGACGGTGACCCCGCGAGCGCCTGGTTGACCGGAGACCACGCCCACACAGCGTGGTTGCGGGGCGAGCTGACCGGTCGCTCCGTGCGCGAGGTCCGCCTGCGCCTGGCCGGTCCGCGACAGCACGCGACACTGCCCGAACGCCTCGAGATCCGCGTCGGCTCCCACACCGTGCAGGTGGCGGTGCGCGGCCGCAGCGAACTGACCGTGCCCGTCCCCGCGACGACCGCAGGACCGGTCGAGGTCCGGCTGATCGCACCGGCCGATGCGACCGACCCGGTGCTCGGCATCGCCGAAATGTCCGTCCCAGGAACGAAACTCGGCTCCGTGATCGACGTCCCGCAAGCGGTCGACCCGAACCAGCAGGCTGTGCTGCTGCACCGGCTGCCCGAGGACGGCGCGACGATCACCCGCCAGGTGCACCTGTTGGGAACGCCGCGGTCGGCAACCGTCTGGCTGCGCTCGGCCGGAAGCACGGTCGAAGCGTCCTGCGGCGCCGCCGGCACCGTCACGGTGCGGTCCCGTGACGGAGGGACCACTCGGATTCCGTTGCGGCTCAAAGGTGTCGGCGCCCCGGCCAAGGGCGATCTCCTGGAAGCCACGTCGTGTGGGGTGAGTAGCTCGGGGGAGCGCAGCGGCGGAGCGCGTATCGAGACTGCGGCCTCCATCGCCATCACCGGGCACGCAGGCCTCACACCGGAGCTCGCGACCTTCGGCAAGCGCCCGAGCGTTGCGGCGACGACTCGCAGCGTCAGCTCCGTCACCGGCGACTCCGGTGAGCGCACGATCGCCCTGACCGCCGGCGGCGCGAGCATCGTCGCGCTGAGCGAGGGCTGCAACGCAGGCTGGCAGGCGACCGACCGTGACGGCCACGCGCTGCAACCGGTCGAGGTCGACGGCTGGCGGCAGGGGTTCCGCGTCACCGGGGGCGGTGCCACGACGGTCACCCTGCGCTTCACACCGACCACCCCGCAACGCCTCGGCTTGCTGGTCGGCGGCCTCGTCGCACTCGCGCTGTTCCTGACGTTCCTCGCCGCGGCATACGCCTGCCGTCGCCGCGCGATCGGCACAGAACCACACGCCGGTCGAGTAGGTGCGGAGGAGCGGAGCGAGGGAGCGCCGTATCGAGACCACGCGTTCGCCGGCCGGGCCGCCGCCGTGGTCGTCGGCTTCCTCGCGGCCGGACCGGCGGGTCTGCTGGCGGGCATCGCGGCCGCTGCCGTGCCGGTGCGGTGGTTGCGCCATACGGCGGGCGGTGCCCTGATCGCAGCGGCTGTCGCGCTGGCGTTCTTCGGGGTCGTCGAGGCTCGGTCGACCGGGGCGATCGCCGGTCAGCTGCTCGGCACCGTCACGCTGTGCGCGCTGGCACGCGCGGGGTGTGTGTTCGCCGGTGCACCCGCCGCAGCACGGGCTGCTCGAGCAACGCCGCCGACGCCCACGCGATGAGCACACTGAAGACCAGCACCGCGAAAAGGACCGTCGTGAACGGGCCGGTGAACAGGGCCCAGCCGGACGCCCGGTAGATCAGCTGCAGCACGAGCACGTGCCAGAGGAAGACGCCGTACGACACCTCTCCGGCGAAGCGGGCGACGCCGGAGGACGCGACGGCACGCCATCGCTCGTCCGACGGACCACGCACCGCGGCGACGAGCAGCAGCAGCGCGAGCACGGTGTAGAGCGACTCCTTGGCTGCCGCCTGGCCGACCGTCGGCGCATGCAGGTCCCGCGGCCCGGCCAGCCCGCTGGAGGCGATCAGGTAGACGACGGCGGCGGCTGACAACCAAGTGCCCACGCCGATCTCGCGCACCCGCTGCAGATGTCCGGCGTGCACCGCAACCGCCAGCGCCGCCCCGGCCGCGAACCACGCCGCGTGCCCGAGCACGCTGGTGCCCAGCACACCGGCGGCTGAGGCCGGATGCTGGCGCGTCCACACCGCCACGAGTGCCTGTATGGCGACACCGGCCACCGCGGCCCCGCCCAGCACCCCATAGGCGGCGCGAGGCGACCGACGCAGCAGCCGTTCGATCGCGGTCCCGAGGAACGGCACCAGCAGATAGAACGTCGCCTCGGTCGTCAGGCTCCAGGTCTGGCTGAACGACTGGTAGGAGGTGTCGGCATATCCCTGTACCAGGAGCAGGTGAGCCACCACCGTGCCGATCCCGCCGACCCCTTCACTACCGCCGACCGGCCCCCACGCCCCGGCGACCAGCAGCACCGCGACGAGCGCGACCAGGTATGCGGGCAGGATCCGGGCGGCACGACGCACGGCATACACCCGGACGGGCTGCGGCGCGGCGACCCCCGAGCCCGCCGCGATCCACGGCCGCAACAGCAGGAACGCGCTGATCGCGAAGAACACCGCGACGCCGCTGTCGCCGCGGGCCAGCAGTCCACCGGAGAAGTCCAGACGGTCCGCGCCGGTCCAGAACCCCACGTGCGACAGCAGCACCAGCAGCGCCGCGAGCCCGCGCAGGCCGTCGATCAGGCGATAGCGCGTCATGTTCCCTCCCTCCGCGAGTGATCGATAGCTACTCTGCAGTAGATTCCACCAGCACGCACCTTCCGAAGGGCCCGAGGGACCGCCATGACCGCACGTGTCGATCTGCCCGCTGCCGATGCTGCGATCGACCGCAGCCGGCCGGTGTTGCGTGCCCGGGCACCGCTGCGGATCTCCTTCGCCGGCGGCGGCACCGACGTGACGCCCTTCCCCGAGCGCGAGGGCGGGGCGGTCCTGTCCGCGACGATCTCCGCGTTCGCATTCAGCACGCTGCGTCCGCGCACCGACGGCCAGGTCACCGTGCGGTCGCTGGACTACGGCACCTCGATCGGCTTCGGCATCGACGAGCCGGTGGAGTATGACGGCAAGCTCGACCTGCCCAAGGCGGCCATCAACCGGGTCCGCGGCATCGAGGGCGCCCGGCCCTCGGGTGGTTTCGACCTGTTCCTGCACACCCAGGCCCCGCCCGGCTCGGGGCTCGGGTCGTCCAGTGCGGTGATGGTGTCCGTCATCGGGCTGGTGGCCCAGCACTGCGGGCTCGACCTGACGCCCTACGAGGTGGCCGAACTGGCCTACCGGCTGGAGCGCGAGGACCTGGCCATACCCGGCGGCTCCCAGGACCAGTACGCCGCCGCCTTCGGCGGCTTCAACTACATCGAGTTCAAGGCCGACGAAGTCATCGTCAACCCGCTGCGGGTCCGCGATGACACGGTGCACGAGCTGGAGCACAACATGCTGCTGGCGTTCACCGGCAACACCCGGGTGAGCGACCACATCATCGAGGACCAGCGTGCGCGTTACGAGACCGGCAACGCCGAGGCGTTGGAGGGCCTGCGCGCCCAGAAGGAACTGGCCGAACGGATGAAGGTCGCGCTGGTGCGCGGCGACGTGGACTCGTTCGGCCGCCTGCTCGGCGAGGCGTGGGCGCAGAAGCGCAAGATGTCCGAACGCATCTCGACCCCGTTGATCGACGAGGCCGTCACCACCGCACTCGACTGCGGTGCGCTCGGCGGCAAGGTCACCGGCGCCGGCGGTGGCGGGCACCTGGTCTTCGTGTGCGAGTTCGAACGCCGGCACATCGTCGCGCAGAAGTTGCTCGAGCTCGGACTGACGCTGTCCGAGATCACCTTCAGCCAGCACGGAGTCACCACCTGGAGAGGACAGCACTGATGCCCCACCGCCACGCCCTGCACGACGTCGCCCCCGAGCGTCGGCGGCCTGCGGTCGCCGACCGTCAGCAGCGCGGGCTGTCCGCCTGGGCGAAGCTGGCCCGTTCGCTGGCCGAGCCGGAGCTGGTCGCACAGGTGGACGCGGCCGGGACGGCGTTGCTGGACGCGCTCGTCGGCGGCGGCACGCTGCTGGTCGCCGGCAACGGTGGCAGCGCCGCCATCGCCAGCCACGTCGCCGCGGAGTTCATCGGCAAGTGCATCCTCGACCGTGGCCCGCTGCCCGCGGTCAACCTCGCCGAGTCGCTCAGCTCCATCACCGCGGTCGCCAACGACTACTCGTATGACGAGACCTTCGCGCGCGGCATCGCCGCGCTCGGCCGGCCCGGCGACGTGCTGCTGGCGATGAGCACCAGCGGGACGAGCCGGAACATCGTGCGCGCACTCGACGTCGCACGCGACCAGGGACTGCTGACCATCGCACTGACCGGCCGGCGCGGCACCGGTCTGGCCGGCCGCGCCGACCACGTGCTGGTCGTGCCCTCGGAGGAGACACCGCGGATCCAGGAGGCGCACATGCTGTGGACACACGTGTGGTGCGAGGCGGTCGACGTGGTCTGTCAATGACGCTGCTGTCGGATGCGGAGCTGCTCGGGGAGAACCGCGCGCCGATCCCGCGCCCGCAGGGATCGGCTGCGGCGCCGTACGACCTGCTGCTGCTGGACCGGGACGGCACGCTCAACGTGCGTCGACCCGGCTATGTGGACGACCCGGAGGACCTGGTCCTGCTGCCCGGCGCGGCACGGACGGTGGCCGCTGCCAATGCGGCCGGGTGCGCCGTGGTGCTGGTCAGCAACCAGCGCGGTATCGCGACCGGGACGCTGACCCGGCCGCAACTGCTGGCCGTGCACCGGGCCCTGGTCTCCCAGTTGGCCGGCGCGGGCGCGTGGCTGGACGCCATACAGGTGTGCCCGCACGAGGACCGGACCTGCGACTGTCGCAAGCCCCGTGCGGGCCTGCTGCGCGAGGCTCTGCGACGGGCTCACTGGGCATCTGGCCGGCGGTCCCTGATGGTCGGCGACCAGCCCGGTGACCTCGCGGCGGCGGCGGCCGCCGGGGTGCCGTCGGTGCAGGTCGGCGGGCCCGATCCGTCCCTGTGGGCGGTCGGCCAGAAAATGTTCGGCGGCAACGCATCGCGGGTGTGACACAACTCGCACGGTTACTGCTACTGTCCGGTAAGTTCCAGCTCACAACGGAGGTCAGACCAGTGCGGAAATCCGCGATCGTGATCGGATTCGGCGCGTTCTTCGTGACCATGGCGCTGCTGCTGAAGTTCTACGCGTTCGACAAATTGGCGGTCATCCCGATCGACCAGAACACCAAGCAGGTCGCCGTCGACAAGAACGCCTACCTGTTCGACGCAGGCACGCTGAAGTTCCAGCACACCACGCTGACCACGACGATCGGTGCTGTCGCCCTGAAGGGCGAGAGTGAGAAGTTCGGTCACAACGCAGTCATCTTCAGCAAGTGGCAGTTCTCCAAGATCCCGCAGACCAAGACCCCGCAGGAGGGCTTCACCGAGAAGTTCGCGGTCGAGCGGCACACCGGCAAGGTCGTGAAGTGGAGCGGTGACGAGGAGAACGGCAAGGCCATCGGGCACCAGGGCTACACCGTCAAGTTCCCGTTCGGCACGCAGAAGACGACCTACCCCTACTGGGACGGGTCGACCCAGAAGACCATGCAGATGAAGTACGCCGGCACGGACAAGATCGACGGGCTGGAGGTCTACCGGTTCGAGGGGACCGTTCCCCGGCAGACGCTGGCGATCGAGCCCACCAAGGAGGCGCCCGGCTTCCTGTTCGGCGGTGCGCAGAGCAGCCCCGGCGTCAAGGCGAAGTACGACTACGCCAACGACCGCACCATCTGGGTCGAGCCGCAGACCGGCGCGTTCATCAAGGTGAGCGAGGCGCAGAAGCAGTGGCTGACCGACCCCGGCACCGGTAAGTCGGTTCAGGTGCTGCGGACCACCTCGGTCTTCAACAACGCCACCGTCAAGTCCAACGTCGACGAGTACAAGGGCAAGGCATCCCAGCTGAAGGCCCTCAAACTCGCACCGTGGATCCTCGGCATCCTCGGCCTGCTGCTCATCGTCGGGGGAGTCCTGATGGCCGTGCTGCTCGGCCGCCGGGACGGCAACGGCAACGGCGACGACTACGGCGACGGCAGCTACGACGGCAGCGGCGGCGACGACGACTACTACGCGGACGACGACGAGACCCAGCACGGCGTCTCGGGGCTGCTCGGGGACCGCAACCGGTCCGGCGGCGGACCGGACGCCGCCGGTGACTCCGCCGACAACACCGTGCGGTTGGACAAGAACTCCTGAGTCGGCCGGTGCTCAGCCACCGGCGCGCTTGTCGGCCACGAAGATCGCCGTGCCGGGTATGACGCGACCGCGCGCCGGCGACCAACCGCCCCACACCTGCGGGTTGCGGTCCGGCCACTCCGGCTCGACGAGATCCACCAGCGTCAGTCCCGCGCCGGCGATCTCGCGCACCCGGTCGCCCAGGGTGCGATGGTGTTCCACATAGGTGGCCGCACCGTCGTCGCCCTGCTCGACATACGGGGTGCGGTCGAAGTAGGACCGGTCGGCGACCAGCCCCTCGGGGCCGGGCGCGTCCGGGAAGGCCCACCGGACCGGATGCGTCGTGGCGAAGACGAACCGGCCGCCGGGCCGCAGCACCCGCGCCGCCTCCCGCATGATCGCGCCGCTGTCGGCGACGAAGGGCACCGCACCGTACGCCGTGAACACGATGTCGAAGCAGGAGTCGACGAACGGCAGCGCGGTGGCGTCGCACTGGGCGAGCGGGAGTGCGATGCCGGATCGGGCATCGATCGCTGCCGCCTGCCGCAACATGCCGGCGGACAGGTCGGTGGACACCACCCGCGCACCGCGCGCGGCGGCATACCGCCCGCCCTGGGCGGCCCCGCCGCCGATCTCCAGGACGTCACGGCCCTCCAGCGGGCCGAGGAGACCGAGCTCGGACTCGGTGAACCCTTCAGGCCCCCACACCAGGCGACCGTCGCCGAGGAAGTCGCCGTGCTCGGCGTAGTAGGCCGTCGCTTCCTCGTCCCACCAACCGCGATTGGCCGCGCGCGTCTCGTCCGCACCGGCGGCGCGATGCCCGACGCCGAAGCCGTCGATGAAGGGATCCATCGGTGGCAATGCCTCCTCCCTGCTGCTTTTGACCCAGCTGTGGACGGGCCGATAGGATCGCCACGCGCACGCATGTGCGTGTCAGGGGATGGTCAGCTCGGCACCGGCTCCGGTCGATGACGCGACATCATCCCAGCACATTGTCCATATCTAGTGTCCACCGAAGGTTTCCTACTACATGACTGCCACCACCACCTCCCAGGTCGCGATCAACGACATCGGATCCGAGGAGGAGCTGCTCGCCGCGATCGACGCGACGATCAAGCACTTCAATGACGGCGACATCGTCGACGGTGTCATCGTCAAGGTCGACCGGGACGAGGTCCTGCTCGACATCGGCTACAAGACCGAGGGCGTCATCCCCTCGCGTGAGCTGTCCATCAAACACGACGTCGACCCGAGTGAGGTCGTGGCGGTCGGCGACGAGGTCGAGGCCCTGGTTCTCCAGAAGGAGGACAAGGAAGGCCGCCTCATCCTGTCCAAGAAGCGCGCACAGTACGAGCGCGCCTGGGGCACCATCGAGCAGGTCAAGGAGGAGGACGGCGTCGTCACCGGCACCGTCATCGAGGTCGTCAAGGGCGGCCTGATCCTGGACATCGGCCTGCGCGGCTTCCTGCCCGCGTCGCTGGTCGAGATGCGCCGGGTGCGCGACCTCCAGCCGTATGTCGGCAAGGAGATCGAGGCCAAGATCATCGAGCTGGACAAGAACCGCAACAACGTGGTCCTGTCCCGCCGCGCCTGGCTCGAGCAGACCCAGTCCGAGGTCCGCACGACCTTCCTCAAGGAGCTGCAGAAGGGCCAGGTCCGCTCCGGTGTGGTCAGCAGCATCGTCAACTTCGGTGCGTTCGTCGACCTCGGTGGCGTCGACGGCCTGGTGCACGTCTCCGAGCTGTCCTGGAAGCACATCGACCACCCGTCCGAGGTCGTCGAGGTCGGCGACGAGGTCACCGTCGAGGTGCTGGATGTCGACATGGACCGCGAGCGTGTCTCGCTGTCGCTGAAGGCGACCCAGGAAGACCCGTGGCAGCACTTCGCCCGCACCCACGCGATCGGCCAGGTCGTGCCGGGCAAGGTCACCAAGCTGGTGCCGTTCGGTGCGTTCGTCCGCGTCGAGGACGGCATCGAGGGCCTGGTCCACATCTCCGAGCTGGCCGAGCGCCACGTGGAGCTGCCGGAGCAGGTCGTCCAGGTCGGTCAGGAGATCTTCGTCAAGGTCATCGACATCGACCTCGAGCGTCGCCGCATCTCGCTGAGCCTGAAGCAGGCCAACGACGAGGCCGCTGCCGCGACCGAGTTCGACCCGACCCTCTACGGCATGGCCGCCGAGTACGACGAGCAGGGCAACTACAAGTACCCGGAGGGCTTCGACCCGGAGTCGGGCGAGTGGCTCGAGGGCTTCGAGACCCAGCGCGAGAAGTGGGAGAAGCAGTACGCCGAGGCGCACGCCCGCTACGAGGCGCACCAGGCGCAGATCGAGCAGGCTCGCAAGGACGACGCGGAGGCTGCCGCCACCGCCGCGACCGCCGGCTCGACCTCTTACTCCTCGGAGTCGTCGGACAAGGGCTCGTCGCCCGCGTCGTCGTCCTCGCCGGCCGCCCCGGCCGAGGGCACGCTGGCCTCCGACGAGGCCTTGGCCGCACTGCGTGAGAAGCTCACCGGCAACTGAGCTGACCGTCAGTCGTAGCTGACCGACCGAAAGCCCCCGGAACCGTGTGGTTCCGGGGGCTTTTCGTCGTACGCGGGCGGGGTGGGTCCAGGGGGTACCCGGCCGACGTACCGAAGTCTCCCCAGGGGAGGGTTTGGTACGGGTTCTGCCGGTGTGGCGTACCGAAGTCTCCCCAGGGGAGGGTTTGGGACGGCGCCCGCGGCTGTGGCGTACCGAAGTCTCCCCAGGGGAGGGTTTGGTACGGGTTTGGGGCCGGGTGCGTACCGATGTCTGCCCGGGGGAGAGTTTGGTACGGGTGGCCCGGCCGGGCGTGTGCCGATGTCTGCCCTGGGGAGGGTTTGGTACGGGTGGCCGGGCCGGACTCACACTCGCGACGCCGGCGCTTTCTTGGGAAACACCGTGTAGCTGAACGAGATCAGCGCATCGACGACGAGCACGACGGTCCACAGGCGCAGCGTGTTGGTCAGCGCGCTGGTTCGCGCCGAGTCGTGTATGGCGACGATCGCCAGCCCCAGCAGCGCGGCACCGACCAGCCAGGCGCGCAGGTGGGCGTACCAGCCCGACCGCTCGCGTGCCGCGCGGGCGGCGCCGTAGCGGGGTTTCTTCGCCGGCGGCGGACCACCGGCGAACCGGTGCGCGAACCGCACGTCGGCCCAGTGCATCATCCGGTGACCGAACCCCACCGACACCCCGAGGTAGATCGCCGCGAGACCGTGCACGGCAGTCGCAGTGCCGCCGCCCCGCAGGTCGAGCACGGAGGCGATCAGCAGCACCAGATCGACCGCCGGCGCGAGCGCGAGCAGGATGGTCGACAACAGCTGCCGCCGCAGCAGGTAACGGCAGGCGAGACCGGCGAGCAGCAAGACCCAGAATCCGATCTCGCACGCGACGATGACGGCTGTCAACACGGCGAACCCCTCGATGTCACACGAACGTGATATATCCAAAATAACACGATCGTGTGATAAAAAGACGGCATGCCGAAGGTCGTCGATCACGATGCGCGTCGTGCGCAGATCGTGGACGCGGTCATCCGGGTGGTGCATCGTGCCGGCTACACGGGCGTCTCGGTGCGCAGCGTCGCCGACGAGGCCGGCTGGTCGACCGGCGCCATCCGGCACTACTTCGTCAGTCAGCAGCAGCTGATCGCCCACGCGATGGCCGACCTGTCCGTCCGTGTGCGGCAGCGGCTGGAACGCCGGGGGAGCGAGGCGACAGACGTCGAGGGGCTGGTGGCGCTGCTGGCCGAGGTGCTGCCGCTCGATGCCGCTCGCCGCGGTGAGACCGAGATGTGGACCGCGCTCGTTGTCGCGGCGCGCACGGACTCCGAGCTCGGTGCTGTATGGCGTGAGGTGCACGGCCAGCTGCGCGGACTGATGGAGTCGTGCGTGCTGATGCTGCAGCAGCTGTCCGGGCACGAGCTCGACATACCCACCGAGACCGACCGGTTGCACGCGCTGATCGACGGTATGGCGCTGCACGGCACCCTGGCACCGCGGCTGACTGCCGCCCGGATGCGGGCGGTGCTTCGTGCGCACCTGGAGCAACTCGCGCACTGAGCAGCTCCGGTGCGCTGCCGCTGGCATAGGGTCGCGGCGTGCTCTATGTGGGACTCAGCGGCGGCATCGGCTCCGGCAAATCGACCGTCTCCAAGAAGTTGCTCGCGCTCGGCGCGGTCGTCATCGACGCCGACCGACTCGCGCGGGAGGTGGTCGAGCCGGGTTCCGCCGGGCTCGCCGAGATCGTCGAGCGGTTCGGCGAGCAGCTGCTGCGGCCGGACGGCTCGCTGGACCGGCCGGCCTTGGCCGCCGTCGTGTTCGCCGACGAGTCCGCGCGACGGGATCTGGAGGCGATCACCCACCCGCGCATTCGAGCGCTGACCGCGTCGCGGCACGCGCAGGCCCCGCGCGAGGCGATCGTCGTCCACGACATGCCACTGCTGGTGGAGGGTGGTCTCGCACCGGACTACCACCTCACCGTGATCGTCGACACCGCACAGCAGACCAGGGTCCAGCGCATCATGCGCGACCGAGGCATGACGCACGACGCGGCGCTGGCCCGCGTCTCCTCGCAGGCCACCGACGAGCAGAGGTATGCCGCCGCGGACATCCTGCTGGACAACAACGGCAACGCGGAACAACTGCTGGACCGCGTGGAAAGCCTGTGGCAGGAACGCCTTTCGCCATACAACGACAACCTGTTGGCGGACCGGCCGGCGTCCGGGCAGGTGGTCACGGACGACCAGCTCCTCGGCCGTGTGGTTGCCCGCCTGGAACGGCAGTTGGCGAGCAGGGGATGGGGGCCAGTGCGTGTCACGACGGTGCCGCTTCCGGATGCCGAGCCGGTGCTCGTCGTCTCCGGTCTCGGCTCGGCGCCGCGGCAGCAGATGCGGGCGGCCCTCGGTGCGGCAGGGTTCGCTGCGGTCGCCGACGCCGGCGCGGCCCGCGAACCGGTGTTCGGCTCATGTGACCCCGGGGCGCCGGTTCGGCTGCAACTGCGCGAGTAACCAAGTAACGGTTCGACAGCGTCCGCCGATAGTTACCACCATGTAGGCCCTGCGCCCACTAGTGTTCAGGCCGTGTTCTCCGTCACCCATCAGGCTCTGCGATCGTGACCGCGCCTCCTGACACCGCCGCGGCGACGCCACGTCCCGGACCGCCCGCGCCGGTCGGGCCGCCGCCGCGCCGCAGTGGCCGGCCGTATGGCGAATGGCTGCTCGCCGCAGCGTTGCTGCTGCCCAACCTGGTGCTGCTGGTGATCTTCACCTACCGGCCCCTGGTGGACAACTTCCGGCTCTCCTTCACGGACTGGAACATCGCCGCACCGGTGGCGCACTACATCGGCTTCGACAACTACAAGACCTGGTGGCACGACCCCAACTCGCACGAGGTGCTGCGCAACACGCTGATCTTCACGGTCTGCGCGGTGGGCATCTCGATGCTTCTCGGGTTGGGCCTGGCCATCCTGCTGGACCAGAAGCTCCGGGGTCGCAACCTCGTCCGGTCAGCCATCTTCGCGCCGTTTGTCAGCTCCGGCGCGGCGGTCGGCATCGCCTTCCAGTTCGTCTTCGACCCCAACTTCGGCATGCTGCGGGATCTGTTCCACCGCATCGGCATTCAGGTGCCCGACTTCTACCAGCGACCCGGGTGGGCGCTGGTCATGGTCACCACCACCTACGTGTGGAAGAACCTCGGCTACACGTTCGTGATCTACCTGGCGGCGCTGCAGGGCCGGCGCGCGGACCTGGACGAGGCCGCCGAGATCGACGGTGCGTCGGCCTGGCGCCGGTTCTACAAGGTGCTGCTGCCGCAGCTGCGCCCGACGACGTTCTTCCTGTCGATCACGGTGCTGCTCAACTCCGTCCAGGTCTTCGACATCATCAATGTCGAGACGCGCGGAGGCCCGCAGGGTTACGGCACCACCACGTTGGTCTATCAGGTCTATCGGGAGACCTTCGTCAACAGCAAGGCAGGGTATGGCGCGACGATCGCAACCATCATGTTCGTGATTCTGTTGATCATCACCGTGATTCAGGTCCGGGTCATGGATCGGGGGATGCATCGTGACTGAAGCGACCGCTGTCACCGGGTTCGACCCGGAGGAGAAGCCCGCCGGTGCGCACCAGGCCGAGGCCGCCAGCTTCGGCGGCACCGGCGTGAAGATCGCCGGTTACGTCGGCATGGTGCTGGTCTTCCTGCTGGTGGCCGGTCCGCTCTTCTGGATCGTGATCACCTCCTTCAAGCAACGACCGGACATCTACACCCAGCCGGCGCAGTGGTGGCCGGCGCACCCGACCTCCGACGGCTATCACTCGGCGACGACCGACATCCCGTTCTGGGACTACTTCCGCAACTCGGTGATCATCACCGCCATCCTGTCGATCGCCAAGATCGTGCTCGGCGTGATCAGCGCGTATGCGTTGTCGCTGTTGCGTTTCCCGGGCCGCAACCTGCTGTTCGTGATCATCATCGCCGCGCTGATGGTGCCCAACCAGATCACCGTCATCTCCAACTACGCGCTGGTCAGCCAACTCGGGTGGCGCAACACCTACCAGGGCATCATCATCCCGTTGGCCGGAGTCGCGTTCGGCACCTTCCTGATGCGCAATCAGTTCCTCTCGGTGCCCAGCGAGATCATCGAGGCCGCGCGCTTGGACGGAGCCGGGCCGCTGAAACTGCTCTGGCGGGTGGTGCTGCCGATGTCGTGGCCGACGCTGATCGCCTTCTCCATCATCACCGTCGTGAACGAGTGGAACGAATACCTCTGGCCGTTCCTGATGTCCGACGACAGCCGCTCCGGCACCCTGCCGATCGGCCTGACACATCTGCAGAACAACGACGGCATCACCAACTGGGGCCCGGTGATGGCCGCCACCGTGCTGGCCATGCTGCCGGTGCTCATCGTCTTCCTGGCACTGCAACGACACATGATCAAGGGCCTGACCGCTGGCGCGGTCAAGGGCTGACTTCCACACCATCAAGGAGAATCACATGTCTGGTTTGACCCGCCGCGGACTCCTCGGCGCTGCAGGTGGCGCAGCCCTTGCGACCGGCCTCGCCGCGTGCGCCGGCACCGGCTCGGAGTCCAGCAGCAAGGGCGGTGGCAAGGGCGGCGACTCCAACACGATCGACTTCTGGAGCAACCACCCGGGCAAATCCACCGCGACCGAGAAGAAGATCATCGCCGACTTCGAGAAGGCCAATCCGAGTCTCAAGGTCAAGCTCACCGATGCGGGCAAGGACTACGAGGAGGTCGGGCAGAAGTTCAACGCGGCGCTGGCCGGCGGCAACCTGCCCGACGTGGTCGTGGCCTCCGACGTGACGTGGTTCAACTTCGCCCTCAACAACCGGTTCGCCGACATGGGCGCCCTCTTCGCCCAGCACGGCCTGAAGACCGACGACTACGTCGACAGCCTGTATGCCGACTACGTCTACAACGGCAAGCACTACGCGATCCCCTACGCGCGATCGACCGTGCTCTTCTACTACAACAAGGACGCGTTCAAGAAGGCCGGCCTGCCGGACCGCTCGCCGACGTCGTGGGACGAGTTCACCCAGTGGGCGCCCAAGCTGCAGGCCGCGATGGGCAGCGGCAAGCACGCGATGATCCTCGACGATGGCGCCGACTACCTGGACTGGACCTTCCAGTCCATCGCTTGGTCGTACGGCGGGGGCTACTCCAAGGGCTGGAAGACGACCTTCACTGACCCCAAGACCGTGCATGCGGCCAAGGTGCTGCAGGGCTGGGCGAAGCAGGGCTGGGTGAAGACCTCGGCGGACTCGGCCAGCGACTTCAGCGCCGGCCTCGGTGGTGTGCTGATCGAATCCACCGGTGACCTCGGCGGATTCACCCAGCTGCCGTTCGAGCTCGGTGTCGGCTTCGTGCCGGCGCCCGGCGGCGTCAAGTGCTGCCCCACCGGTGGCGCCGGTGTCGCCATACCGGCCGGCATCTCCGACCAGCGCAAGGCCAATGCGGTCAAGTTCGTGGAGTTCCTGACCAATGCCAAGAACACCGTCACCTTCACCCAGGCGACCGGTTACATGCCGGTGCGCAAGTCGGCGCTGCAACTGCCGGAGGAGCAGGCCTACTTCAAGAAGAACCCCCACTTCAAGGTGGCCGTCGACCAGCTGCCGAAGACCCGTCCGCAGGACAACGCGCGGGTGTTCGTCCCCGGTGGTGGCGCGACCATCGGTCAGGCGCTGGACAAGATCGTCGCCGGTTCGGACGTGGAGTCGACGCTCAAGGGACTCGACCAGAGCATCACCAAGGCGTACGACTCGCAGGTGAAGCCGAAGCTCAAGGCCTGACATGGCTTCGGTCTATTTCGACGCCGCGACCCGGCGGCACAAGGGCAACGCGCAGCCCTCGGTGGACAGCGTCACGCTGGACATCGAGAACGGTGAGTTCCTCGTGCTCGTCGGGCCGTCCGGCTGTGGCAAGTCCACGACCCTGCGGATGCTGGCCGGTCTCGAGCCGGTCGACGGTGGGCGCATCCTGATCGACGGGCACGACCAGAAGGGCGTGCGGCCCCGTGACCGCGACGTGGCGATGGTCTTCCAGAGCTACGCGCTCTACCCCAACATGTCGGCCGAGGAGAACATGGCCTTCGCCCTGCGCAATGCCGGAATGAGCAAGGCTGACGCACATCAGCGGGTGCTGGAGGCCGCCGAGATCCTCGAGCTGGACAAGCTGCTGACCCGCAAACCCGGTCAGCTGTCCGGCGGCCAACGGCAACGGGTGGCGATGGGGCGTGCGATCGTGCGTAACCCGAAGGTGTTCTGCATGGACGAGCCGCTGTCCAACCTGGACGCCAAGCTGCGTGTGTCGACACGGGCCCAGATCGCGGCGCTCCAGCGACGACTGGGCGTCACGACGGTCTATGTCACCCACGATCAGACCGAGGCCATGACGATGGGGCACCGGGTTGCCGTGCTGAAGGAGGGGGTGCTGCAACAGGTCGACACGCCCGAGGCGCTCTACGACCACCCGGTCAACACCTTCGTCGCGGGCTTCATCGGTTCGCCGGCGATCAACCTGATCGACGCGACCGTCCGTGACGGCAACGCCGAGTTCTTCGGTGCCACAGTGCCTTTGGAGCGGGACCGCGGCGGGTCGGCCGAGCGGGTCACGCTCGGCATACGCCCCGAGTCCTGGGCCATCGGCGACTCGCTGGCCAAGAACGGCGTTGCGCTCAAGGTCGAGCTCGTCGAGTCGCTCGGCGCCGAGGTGTTCGTCTACGGCAAACCCGAGGCGACCGGTGACGACGGTCCCCGACTGACGGTCCGCACGGACAAGAAGCACCGGCCCGACGAGGGCGAGATCGTGCGGGTGACACCGGCGACCGAGGAGGTCCACGTCTTCGACGCCGAGTCCGGCGAGCGGCTCTGACATTCCGGACCGACCTGCGCGTCACCGGGCGGTTCGTCCTCGCGATCGTCGTGGCCGGTGTGCTCACCGGCGTCGTCGGCGCGTTGTTGACGCTGTTGCTGCACGGTGCGCAGCACGTCGTCTTCGGTGCCGGCGGGCACTCGTTCGCGCAGGAGGTGCGGCTGGCCTCGCCCCCGCGCCGGTTGATCGGTATGACGGTCGCGGGCGCCGTCATCGGCCTCGGCTGGTGGCAGCTGCGTGTGCGCATGCGGGTGATCCGCGTGCGCGACGCGCTCGGCGACCCGCCGGTGCGTCTGCCGCTGCGGTCCACGACGCTCGATGCGATCGCGCAGATCATCGCAGTCGGTGCGGGCGCATCATTGGGTCGCGAGGGCGCACCACGCCAGGTCGCGGCAGCGGTCGCCGAAGTGCTCTGCGCACGCCTGGGCCTGGACGACCGGCATCGTCGGTTGCTGCTGGGCGCGGCAGCCGGCGCCGGGCTCGCCGCGGTCTACAACGCACCGGTCGCGGGTGTGCTCTTCGCGGCCGAGGTGGTGCTGGGCACCCTGGACTACATCGCGGTGTGCGCCGCGGCGTTGATGTCGTGCATCGCCGTCGTGGTCGCCTGGCCGGTGGTGGGGCGTGACGCCGTCTACCACCTGGGCGCCCACGCCACCGCACCCAACGTGTGGGTGTGGGTGGTCCTCGCCGGTCCGGTGTGCACCGTCGCCGGGATCGGCTTCAACCGGCTGATGGAGGCGGCGCGGAGGGGCGGGCCGAGCCGGGCGATCCACCTGTTGCCGTTGCGGATCACCGCCGCGATGGCTGCCGTCGGTCTGGTGGCGATGACCCTGCCCGGTGTCACCGGTAACGGCAAGAGCGTGCTGGAGGCGCTGGTCGGCAGGGGAGGACTGCCCGCCGGGGTGCTCTTCGCGTTGCTCGTCGCGAAGCCGCTGCTCACTGCCGCCTGCCTGCGCGGTGGGTTGACCGGGGGCCTCATCACCCCCTCGATGGCGACCGGGGGCGCACTGGGCGCACTGGTGGCGCTCGGCCTGGGGCACGACCAGGGCGGCCTGTCGATGGTGGTCTGCGCGATGGTCGGCGCGGCGGCCATGCTCGCCACCACTCAGCACGCGCCGATCATGGCCGGCGCCTTCATGCTCGAGGTGTCCCAGGCTCCGCCGACGCTATGGCTGCCGGTGGCGTTGTCGGTGGCGGGGGCCTGGGCAACGCCGCGGCTGGCTACCGGACTCAAACAGTTGTGAAGAAATAATGATTGTGTGCATATAATCGTTGTATGTCGACAACTAAAACCACGCCGGTCGGCGTGTGGCTCAACCTCATGGCGCTGGTCATGGACCACAAGTGGATGGTCCGCGACCTGCTGCAGGACCGCACCGGCGGCATGCCCTGGAACGGCTATCGCGCGCTGCGCCGGGTGGAGCGGACGCCCATGTCCCAGGGTGAACTGGCCGAGCGGATGGACATCGACGCTCCGGCAGCGTCCGTGCTGGTGAGCGACCTGGTCGGGCGCGGATATGTCGAACGCGTCGGTGATCCGGCAGACGGGCGACGCAAGCTGGTGCACGTGACCGAGGCGGGCCGCGACCTGCTGGAGAGCATCCGCACCGCCGACGTCGTGCCGCCGCCGGTCGCGACGCTGACGGCGGCCGAGCGTCGTGAACTCACCCGGTTGATCGACAAGATGCGGGCGGCGAGCGAGGCGTGAGCCAGGAGCTGACCCGCCGACGCCGCTTCGGCGTGCTCGCGATCTGCTGTATGAGCCTGTTCATCGTGGGCATCGACTCCACCGGCGTCAACCTCGCCATACCCTCCATCGGACGGCAGCTGGGCGCCAGCGGCTCGCAGCTGCAATGGGTCATCGACGCCTACACGCTGGTGCTGGCCAGCCTGCTGATGCTGTCCGGATCGATGGGGGACCGGGTCGGCCGGCGGCGCGTCTTCCAGGTCGGACTCGTCATCTTCGGCATCGGCTCCATCTGTTGCTCGTGGGCACCTACCCCCGGTCTGCTCATCGCGGCCCGGATGCTGCAGGCCATCGGCGGCTCGATGCTCAACCCGGTCGCGATGTCCATCATCACCAACACTTTTCGCGATCCGCGGGAGCGGGCGCAGGCGATCGGCATGTGGGGTGGCGTCATCGGCCTGAGCATGGCGCTCGGTCCTGTCATCGGCGGCGCCCTGGTCGAAGGCATCGGCTGGCGGGCGATCTTCTGGATCAACGTGCCGGTCGTGGCCGCTGCCGTCGTACTCACCGGGCTGTTCGTGCCGGAGTCACGCGCGGCACGCGTGCGGCGACTCGACCCGGTCGCACAGGCGCTGGTCGTGCTCATGCTGGCCGCGGTCACCTACGGCATCATCGAGGGTGGCTCGCTCGGCTGGCTGTCGGCGCCCATCCTGGGCTGTTTCGCCGTCACCGTGCTGGCGGTCGCCGCGCTGATCCGCTGGGAGCTGCGACGTGACGAGCCGTTGCTGGATCCGCGCTTCTTCCGCAGCATCCCGTTCAGCGGGGCGGTCGTCGCGGCGGTGGTCGGTTTCTGCGCGATGGCCGGCTTCCTCTTCCTCAACACCCTGTATCTGCAGGATGTCCGGGGTATGTCGGCGCTGCACGCGGGTCTGATGACCCTGCCCATGGCGGTGTCGGTGGCGTTGTTCGCACCGGTCTCCGGGAGGATCGTCGGTGACCACGGCGTGCGCATGCCGATGTGCGTCGCCGGGCTGGGGATCGGCCTGAGCGCCATACTCCTGCTGCGGATCGACAACGGCACGAGTCTGGTCTACCTCGGCGTCGCGTACGTGTGCTTCGGCATCGGGTTCGGGATGCTGAACGCACCGATCACCAACTCGGCGATGTCCGGGATGCCCCGCGAGCAGGCGGGCGTCGCGGCGGCGATCGCCTCCACCAGCCGGCAGGTCGGCGGATCACTCGGCGTGGCAGTGCTGCCCGCGATCGCGTTCGGCAACATGCACGGAGGTATGGCGCAGGGGCTGGCCGCCGCGACCCACCCGGCATGGATCGTCATGCTCGGGTGCGGGGCGGTGTTGTTGCTGCTCGCCTTCGTGCTGACCGGCGCCGTCGCGCTGCGGTCGGGCCGGCGCGTCGCGGCCGAGCTGGGGGCCTCGTGACCGCGGTTCTACTGTGGTGACATGCGCGGTGAATACAAGGTCCCGGGTGGCAAGCTCGTCGCGGTCGACGTCGAGGTCGCATCCGGCCGCCTGGCAAGCGTCTCGGTGTCCGGCGACTTCTTCCTGGAGCCGGACGAAGCGCTGGAGGACATCGACGCCGCACTGACGGGTATGCCGGCCGACGCCTCCGTCGACCAACTCGCCGGTGCGATCACGGGTGCGCTCGACCCGCAGGTGAGCCTGATCGGCTTCAGTGCCGACGCGGTGGGTGTCGCGGTGCGCCGCGCACTCGGCAAGGCGACCGGTTGGGACGATCACACCTTCGACGTCATACCCGCGACCGTGCTGCCGCCGGTGGAGCACGTCGCCCTGGACGAGGTGATCGCCCACGAGGTCGCCGCCGGCACGCGGCCGCCCACGCTGCGCTTCTGGGACTGGGACTCACCACTGGTGGTCATCGGCTCGTTCCAGAGCTACCGCAACGAGATCGACGCCGACGGTGCCGCACGGCACCACATCGACGTGGTGCGGCGCATCTCGGGCGGCGGGGCGATGTTCATGGAGCCGGGCAACTGCATCACCTACTCGCTCGTGGTGCCCGCGTCCATGGTCGAAGGGCTGAGCTTCGAGCGGTCGTACGCCTTCCTCGACGAGTGGGTGATGGGTGCCCTGGCGGAGGTGGGGATCACTGCGCACTATGTGCCGCTCAACGACATCGCCTCCGACAAGGGCAAGATCGCCGGTGCCGCACAGAAGCGGTTCGCGGACGGCGCGGTGCTGCACCACGTGACGATGGCCTACGACATCGACGCCGACAAGATGCTCGAAGTGCTGCGCATCGGCCGGGAGAAGATGTCCGACAAGGGCACCAAGAGTGCGAACAAGCGCGTCGACCCGATGCGTTCGCAGACGGGGCTGCCGCGCCCACAGATCCTGGACACCTTCACCCGGTCGTTCCTCGCGCGCTACCGGAGTCAGGTGTCGGCATACCGCGACGAGGAGCTGGCCGAGGCGCGTCGATTGGTCGCCGAGAAGTTCGGCACCGAGCAGTGGACGCATCGTGTGCCGTGAACAGGCCGGCGCACTGCGGCCGGAGACGGTGGTCTGAGGTGCGCCGCTTCACGGTCGCGCCCCGGCCGTTCCGCGCCCGCGCGCCACGCGGCGTGCCGCCCACGGTGCTTCCGCGTCACGTGGGGGTCATCATGGACGGCAACCGCCGCTGGGCACGCGCCGCCGGACTGGCCAGTCCCAGCCTGGGGCATCGAGCCGGAGCCGACCACCTGGAGGACCTGCTCGGCTGGCTGCGCCGGCGCGGGATCGACCACGTGAGCGTCTACGTGCTCTCGGCCGACAACATCCGCAAACGCAGCAGCAGCGAGGTCGACTATCTCTTCGATCTCATCCGCACCGGCGTCCCGGCGAAGGTCGAGCGTTCGCGCTGGTGGCAGCTGCACATCGCCGGCGATCTCAGCCTGCTGCCGGACGAGTGCCGGGTGGCGCTGGAGGACGCCATGGCGGCCACCACGGGCCGTCCGGGACACCTCACTCTGGCGATCGGTTACGACCCGAAGCACGACGTCGCCTCCGCCATCCGCACGGTGTTGCGCCGCAACGGCCCCGTGACACCGGACGATCTGCCGGCCGCGATCACGGCCGCGTTGCCCGGCGGGCCGGTCAAGGACATCGACCTGATCATCCGGACCAGCGGCGAGCGCCGCATCTCGGGCTTCTTCCCGTGGCAGAGCCAGCGGGCGGAGATCCACTTCAGCGACAAGATGTGGCCGGCCTTCGGCGAGCGCGACCTGGATGCGGCGCTGGCCGACTACAGCGAGCGCAAGACGGTCATAAGCGCTCGACATCGGTGAGTTCGACCGGTTCCGGCTCGGGAGACTCCGCCGGATCGAGGAACCGGTCGACGGCGCGGCCGGCGGCGCTGCCGATCAGCGTGCCGGCGGCCACCGCCACCACGGACCCGATCGCGACGGTCACGGCGTCGAGGCCCCCGTGCCCGGTGGCGATCTCGGTGGTGCTGAGCAGCCCGAGGCTGCCGGGGACGAGCAGCCAGAACGCCGGGAGGAAGACCACGAGCCGCAACGGCCGACCGGACAACCGGTGCACGACAGCTGCCGCGAGACCTGCAACGGTGGCGCCGGCCAGCGCACCGAGCACCAGTCCGGCCAGGGCCTGGACGGCCGACTGGGTCGCGAACGTCAGCGCCAGCACCACCAGGATCCACGGTATGGCGGCCCGCGACGCCGCGACGTTGATCACGATGCCGCAGCCGATCACGAGCACGCCGATGTATGGCGCCCAAGGCCCCAGGTCCTGCGCCCGCACATTGGTCAGCGCGTCCAACCGGACGCCGGTGACCGACACGGCCGAGAAGAGCCCGACGGCGAAGAGGACCAGCTGCATCACACCGGAGACGAGCCGGGAGCTGCCGGCGACCGCGGCCCCGGAGGCGATCTCCGACATACCGGTGACGATCACCGATCCGGGCAGCAGGACGGCGAAGGACGCGACCATGGTCCGCAACGTGCCGTGCAGGGGCCAGTGCTGGGCCACGAGCAACACCAGCACGGCGACCGCGAACGACGCGAGCAGCGGCAGCAGGGTGCGCACCAACGCGAACCGGCGGCTGACGATCATCAGGGTCATCACCACCAGCGAGCTGGCCGCTGCCGTGACCAGGTCCCGCCAGGTCGGCTGCAGGATCGCGCAGATGCCGGTGCCGATGGGCACCAGCGCCAGGTCGGAGAGCCAGACCGGACGTGACGAGGGCATCGTCTCGATGTCGTCCAGCTCCCGCAACGCCGCGGCGTGCCCGATCGCCCCGCGCATCAACTGCTCGTAGACGTCCTGCACCCGGGTGACCTGCTCCAGGCGCAAGGACCCGGTGACCGGTTCGAAGCCGACCGGGTCGTCACCACCGAGCCCGGCGAAGATGCCCGTCGGGGTGGCCGCCACCCGCACACCCGGGGCGTTCAGCCGCCGGGCCAGCACACTCACCTGCCACTCGACATCGGGCACCGGCGCACCGCCGGCGAGCAGCGCGCTGCCCATCCGCAGCAGCACCTCGCGTGTCGCGCCTGTCGTCATACGACCCATGATGGCGGCACGGGGAACAAGTGCTGTCAGTGGCGGCGTCTAACTTTGTACTATGCGCCCCACCACCGACCTGCAACGCCGTGTTGCGCCGTTCGAGGTCATCTCTGAATACTCCCCGAGCGGGGACCAGCCGACCGCGATCGCCGACCTGACCCGCCGCGTCAAGGCGGGGGACCAGGACACGGTGCTGTTGGGGGCGACCGGCACCGGCAAGTCGGCGACGACGGCATGGCTGATCGAGCAGGTGCAGCGGCCGACGCTGGTGATGGCGCCCAACAAGACCCTGGCCGCGCAGCTGGCCAACGAGTTCCGGGAGCTGCTGCCCCACAACGCGGTCGAATACTTCGTCTCCTACTACGACTACTACCAGCCCGAGGCCTACATCCCGCAGACCGACACCTACATCGAGAAGGACTCCTCGATCAACGACGAGGTGGAGCGTCTGCGGCACAGCGCCACCAACTCGCTGTTGACGCGACGTGACGTCGTCGTGGTCGCTTCGGTGTCGTGCATCTACGGTTTGGGCACCCCGCAGGAGTACGTCGACCGCATGCAGTCGTTGCGCGTGGGCAGCCAGATCGACCGCGACGACCTGTTGCGCAGGTTCGTGCAGATGCAATACACCCGCAACGACCTGGCCTTCACGCGCGGCACCTTCCGGGTGCGCGGGGACACCGTCGAGATCATCCCGGTCTACGAGGAGCTGGCGATCCGCATCGAGTTCTTCGGTGACGAGATCGAGCGTCTCTACACCTTGCACCCGCTGACCGGTGAGGTGGTGCGCGAGGAGCAGGAGATGTACGTCTTCCCGGCGTCGCACTACGTCGCGGGTCCGGCGCGCATGGAGCGCGCCATCTCCTCCATCGAGACCGAGCTGGAGGATCGCCTGGCGACCCTGGAGAAGCAGGGCAAGCTGCTGGAGGCCCAGCGGTTGCGAATGCGCACCACCTACGACATCGAGATGATGCGGCAGGTCGGCTCCTGCTCCGGCATCGAGAACTACTCCCGGCACATCGACGGTCGTGGTCCGGGCAGTGCGCCCAACTGTCTGCTGGACTACTTCCCCGAGGACTTCCTGCTGGTCATCGACGAGTCGCACCAGACCGTGCCGCAGATCGGGGCGATGTACGAAGGCGACATGTCACGCAAGCGGATGCTGGTCGATCACGGCTTCCGGCTGCCCAGCGCGATGGACAACCGCCCGCTGAAGTGGGAGGAGTTCCTCGAGCGCATCGGTCAGACCGTCTACCTGTCGGCGACACCCGGCGACTACGAGCTGGCGAAGGCCGGCGGCGACTACGTCGAGCAGGTCATCCGCCCGACCGGCCTGGTCGACCCGGAGATCGTGCTGAAGCCCACCAAGGGGCAGATCGACGACCTGCTGCACGAGGTCAACGAGCGCACCGCCCGGGACGAGCGGGTGCTGGTGACGACGCTGACCAAGAAGATGGCCGAGGATCTCACCGATTACCTGCTGGAGAAGGGCGTGCGGGTGCGTTACCTGCACTCCGAGGTCGACACGCTGCGGCGGGTCGAGCTGCTGCGGGAGTTGCGGCTCGGCGAGTTCGACGTGCTGGTCGGCATCAACCTGCTGCGTGAGGGTCTGGACCTGCCCGAGGTCTCCCTGGTCAGCATCCTGGACGCCGACAAGGAGGGCTTCCTGCGGTCGGCCCGGTCACTGATCCAGACGATCGGCCGCGCGGCGCGCAACGTCTCCGGTCAGGTGCACATGTATGCCGACAAGATCACTCCGTCGATGCAGGAGGCGATCGACGAGACCAGTCGGCGCCGCGAGAAGCAGCTGGCCTACAACAAGGAAGCCGGCATCGACCCGACGCCGCTGCGCAAGAAGATCGCCGACATCACCGACATGCTGCAACGTGAGGACGCCGACACCGACTCGCTGATGGGCAGCGGCCGGGCGCAGTCGCGGGGCAAGTCCGATGGCCGGGGCAAGCGCGGACTGCGCGGTGCGGTCGCCGCCGACGGTGAGGTCGCCGGCGCGGGGCGCGTGTCGGGGCTGCCGGCCTCCGATCTTGCCGGGCTCATCCAGGAGCTCACCGAGCAGATGCACCAGGCCGCCGCCGACCTGCACTTCGAGCTCGCGGCGCGCCTGCGTGATGAGCTGGGCGACCTCAAGAAGGAACTGCGGCAGATGCAGGCCGCCACCAAGTAGTTGTCCGGGATTTGTGCCGAGAAAAAGACATACACTGGAGCGTATGGCGTTGGCAGCGTGCCGATTCGATGCGGTAGCAAGGGCCGGGGCTACATTCATCTGTATACTTGGCACAAGCGCTGGAACGTTTGGTTCGATGGAATAATCGCGATGATTTTTCGCGCTCCCACCAAGACTTCGAAGCGTTCCGCCACCTCTCACGAGTACAGGCTTCACATCGGGAAGTGCGCCCGGCCCTACGATTTCGTGGTCGTATTTGACACACGACAATATGCGGGTGGAAAGATGGGATCATTACCGGTCGCGTACCAGGCGTTTTTTTAGCTCATGGCCACCTACGCGCTCGCCGCGGATTACGGTGCGTCTCCGATGTGGGAGATCCGGAATGATGGAACGATCGGCGGATCCATTCCGTTCGATCAGTTCAATCTGAGTGATTCGTTGCGCAAAGAAGTCGCCGCGTGGGCCGCGGAATATGACGAGCTGGAGCGGTCGGACTATGAATGGCGGTCAGCCGCAGCAGAAGAGCAATGGTGGCAGGCGGGCCGACGCCTGGCGGAGCACCTGAACGCTAAGCTGAGACCTACTGTGGTTGTTGAGTATCGGCAGCCGCGACCGTCGTAGCGCCAAGTTGCAGCCGAGTCCACCACCTGACCGAAGAGACCGCGGAGCAGCCGCCCCGGTTGCCAAGCGCGCTACTACGTAACGTAGGATTCCCATCGTGACTGCCGAACTCGATGACCGGCCGGCCCGCACCGCCGTAGCCGCCAGCCCAGTGGCTAAGGCCTTCAAGATCGCCGCATTCGCCGAGGCCGTCTCCTGGATCGGCTTGTTGATCGGCATGTTCTTCAAGTGGGTCGTGCAGTCCGGTGACCTGGGTGTGCGAGTCTTCGGTCCGATCCACGGCACGATCTTCGTGCTCTACGTCGTCAGCCTCCTCGCGGTCTCCGTGTCCCACAAGTGGCCGGCGAAGGAGTCTCTGCTGGGCCTGGTGAGCAGCGTGCCGCCGCTGATGACAGTGTGGTTCGAGCGTCGCTGCGAGCGCCGTGGTGCGCTGGTTCGTCCGACATCCTGAGCGCCCTTGTGCAAGTCGCGACTGTTGAGGCTTGTGCACGTGAATTGGTTGATCCGCGGGTAGGACTCGCGACTGTTGAGGCTTGTGCACAACCGGCAACGGTCGCTGGTTCGGCGCGTCGTCAGGTGTCCGGGTCGATCGCGTTGCCGGTGATCACCACTGCGATGCGGGTGCCGCGCCAGCGGTCGGGGTCCGTCTCGACCTCGGACAACAGGAAGGCGACACCCGCCGCCGCAGCGCCCTCGACCTCGAGATCGGCGTGCCGGCGCAACGTGTCCAGCGCGCTACGCAACTGGGCCTCGCTGACGGTGTCGATCTCGTCGATGACCTGCTGCGCCGCCCTGAAGGTGTACCGGTTGTGCGGACCGAGGTCGCCGAGCAGCGAGGTGGCGACGGTGTCCACCTCGTCGATCGAGACGGGGTGTCCTGCCCGCAGCGAGCGGTACATCGCGTCGGCGCGCTCCGCGCAAACCCCGATGACCTGTGTGCTGTGTCGAATCCCCTTGATCGCCAGCCCGATCCCGCCGATCAGCCCACCACCGGACACCGGCACGATGACGGCGTCCAGCGCCGGGAGGTCGTCGCACAGTTCGAGACCGATGGTGCCCTGACCGGCGATGACGTCGGGATGGTCGAAAGGCGGCACGAAGAGGTGTCCGCGCTCGTCCGCCAGCTGCTGCGCAGCCCGGATCGCCGCCGTCTGGTCGGCGCTGGCGTGGTCGACCACCGCACCGAGTTGCTCCAGCGCGCGCGCCCGGTGGTCGGGTACGGACCGGGCCAGGAAAGCGGTGACCGGGAGCCCGAAGCGGCGGCCCAGATGCGCGACCGCCCGCGCGTGGTTACCCGTCGAGGCAGTTGTCACGCCCCTCATCGTTCCTCGCTCGGCGGCCGACCGGATGGCATTGCAGGCGCCGCGCACCTTGAAGCTGCCGGTGGGCTGCTCGATCTCCAGCTTCAGGTAGACCGTGGCGCCGGTCAGCGCGCTCAACCACCGGTTCGCCGGAGCGGAGGTGTGCCGCACGTGCGGTCCGATGCGGGCCTCGGCGACACGGATCGATGCGATGTCGGGCAGGGCCGCAGCGGTCATCACGTCATCCTCGCGGTCAGTGTGCCGCGCTGGGAACGAATCCCAGCCGTTTGTCGACCGGATGGGGGAGCGCCTCACCGGCCAGCCAGCGGGTCGCCAGGTCAACGAACTGCTGGGACAGCGCATCGAGCCAACCGGACGCATCCCCGGACAGATGCGGTGAAATGGACAGCGCCGGCTCGTCCCACAACGGGGAGTCCGCCGGCAACGGCTCGGTCCGGAAGACGTCCAGGGCCGCCCCGGCCAGCTCACCCGCCCGCAACGCGTCGAGCAGATCGTCCTCCACGACACTCTGCCCACGGCCGACGTTGACGAAGTATGCCGAGGGTCGCATCGCGGCGAAGACCGTGCGATCGAACAGATCCCGCGTGGCATCGGTCAGCGGGGTCACGTTGATCACGAAGTCGAAGGCACCGACGTGCTCGGCCAGCGCGGCGCTGGACACCACATCAGCGAAGTCCGGATCTCCGGTGCGTGCGGAGCGTCCGGCGCCGGTCACCTGCAGGCCGACGGCGTGCAACAGCCTGCCGATCTCCCGGCCGATGCTGCCGGTGCCGACGACCAGTGCCCGGCGGCCCTGCACGGGACCGGTCTCCCGGTGCCGCCATACATGATCACGCTGCAGGTCGTAGCCCTCGCGGAGCAGTTTGACGTGGGCCAGCAGTGCCCCGAGGACGAACTCGGCGATCGGTCGGTCGAAGATGCCGCGAGCGTTGGTCACCACGACGTCCGACTCCACCAGGTCCGGGAACAGCAGCTTGTCCACCCCGGCAGCGGCGACGTGGATCCAGCGCAGCCGGTCGCACCGGCGCCATACGTCCTGCACGGCGGTGGAGAAGAAGTCCCACAGGAAGAGCGCATCGGCCCCGTCCACCGCATCCGCCAGACCCGCCGCGTCGGTGTAGCGGAACGTCGCGCGCGACTCCAGCGCCGACAGACCGGGAGGGCGTTCGTCGGCGTCGCCGAGCAGGACGGTGATGACGGGGAGGGAAGTGGTCACCCGGCCACTCAAAACGTTGCCGTGTCTGATTGTCAACAATCGGTTCTGGAGGCACCATGAGCACGTGACTCAGACTGTCCCTGACGCCACTCCCAGTGGCCTCTGCTCCCGGCCGTTCCCGGAGCAGGAATACCTGGCTCGACTCGCCGCCGTTCAGCAGCGAATGGCGGAACGCCGGCTCAGTTCGCTGATCATCGCCGACCCCGCGAACCTCTACTACCTGACCGGCTACAACGCGTGGTCCTTCTACATGCCGCAGTGCCTCGTCGTGCCGGCGGAAGGCGACTGCCACCTGTTCACGCGCACGATGGACGCGGCCGGGGCGCACTACACCGCGTTCCTGCCGATCGACCGCATCCACGGCTACCCCGACTACCTGGTCAACCGGCCCGACGCGCATCCCTTCGACTGGATCGTCGCGCGGGCGCTGGAGATCGGGGTGTTGGTCGACGAGGTCGGCGCGTATGTCGCCGCGGAGCTGGACGCACACTTCTTCTCGGTCCGCAGCTATCTCGCGATCCGGTCCGGGCTGAAGTGCTCGGCGCTGGTCGACAGCAACGAACTGGTCAACTGGGTGCGGGTGCGCAAGTCGCCCTTGGAGCGCGAGAAGCTGCACACCGCGGGGCGGATCGCCCAGCGGGTGATGGAGACCGCCCTGCGCGAACTCGAGCCCGGTCGCCGGCAGTGCGATGTCGTCGCCGAGATCCAGCACGCCCAAGCACTGGGCGCGCACAAGCTCGGCGGCGACTACCCGGCGATCGTGCCGATGCTGCCGACGGGGGAGACGGCCGGCACGCCGCACCTGACCTGGAGCGACCTGCCGCTGCAGAAGGGCGAGGCGACGACGATCGAGCTGGCCGGCGTCTTCCACCGGTACCACGCACCGCTGGCGCGGACGGTGGTGCTCGGCAAGGCACCCCGCAAGCTTGTCGAGTGTGCCGACGCGACCAATGAGGCGATGGAGGCTCTGCTGCAGCGCATGCGGCCGGGCACCCGCACCTGTGACGTGCACCGCGAATTCGCGCAGACCATCGGCCGGTACGGACTCACCAAGGAGTCGCGGATCGGCTACTCCATCGGGATCGGCTATCCGCCCGACTGGGGCGAGCGCACGATGAGCGTCCGTCCCGAGGACGAGACGGTCATCGAGGAGAACATGGCCTTCCACGTCATCCTCGGCATGTGGATGGACGGTTGGGGCTATGAAACCTCCGAATCCATGCTGATCGGCCCCGACGGGCCCGATCTGCTGACCGATGTCCCGCGCGGACTGACCGCGAAGGAGTGACCCGCGTGCCCATCTCCCGCCTGCCACTGGCCTCCCGGACCACCGACCTCGTCGGCTCGGTGATCGACTCCAGCACCTCCCTGCTGGCCAGACAACGGCACGACATCGTGCGTTTCGCCATGGGCAGTCCGGCAGCGGAGGCAGTCCCGTCGCAACTGCTCGGTCACCTCGCGGCCACCGAACTCGCCGCTCCGGATGCCTACGACTACGCGGCCACTGAGGGCGATCCGCGGCTACGGGAGGCCTTGCTGGCCGAGCTCGACGGGACGACCGACCGCACCACGCCGGAGCGGCTGCTCATCACCGCCGGCGGCATGCAGGGACTGGACCTGGCCTTCAAACTGTTCGTCGACCCGGGCGACCTGGTGGTCGTGGAGTCGCCGACCTACACCAACGGGTCGGCCACCGCGATGTCCTACCAGGCGCAACTGCTCGAGGTCCCGGTCGACGAGGAAGGCATGCAGGTTGACCGGCTCGAGGAACTGGTCACGCACGCGGGGCGTGCACCGAAGGCCATCTACGCCATACCCACGTTCCAGAACCCGTCCGGCGCGTCCATGTCGATCGAGCGGCGCCGCCGGCTGATCGAGCTGACCCGCCGGTGGGGGAGCCTGCTGATCGACGACGACCCCTACGGCCGGCTGCGGTTCGCCGGCACCGAAGTGCCCTCGTTGCACGAGCTCGCCGACGGCGACCCGTTGGTGCTGTCGGTGCGCACCTTCTCCAAGATCATCGGACCGGGGCTGCGGGTGGGCTGGATCGATGCCGACCCGGCGCTGCAACAGTTGCTGATCAACGCCAAGCAGGCCATGGACACCTGCACCAACATGCCGCTGCAGCGGCTGGTCGCTGCCTTTCTGGAGGGCGGTCATCTGCGCGACCACCTGACCACGCAGCAGGCGGCATACCGGGAGCGCAAGCTGACCATGCAGGCGGCGCTCGAGGACTGGTTCGGTGCGCTGGCCCGGTGGACGGACCCGGAGGGCGGCTTCTTCCTGTGGGTGACCTTCCAGGAGTCGGTCGACACCGAGGCGCTCTTCGAGCAGGCGCTCGCCGACGGCGTCGCATTCATCCCGGGCAACGCGTTCTCGCCCAGCAAGTTCTTCCCGAATGCATTGCGGCTGTGCTTCGCCTCCAGCACCCCGGATCGCATCCGCGAGGGCGTGGCACGGTTGCGCACTGCCTACGACCACCTGGTCGGTGCTGTATGACGGAAGCGACTGTGACAGCACAGGTTTCGTCATGGGAGCAACATGCCCTGGACCTGCTGGACGAGGCAGAACTGATCGCGCTCACCCAGGCGCTGGTCCGCGTGCCGGGGGAGAACCCGCCGGGCGAGGAAACCGCGCGGGTGGACGCAGTCGTCGCGGCCTGTCGCGAACGCGGGCTGTCCGTGCAGCGCACGACGGCGGCGGAAGGGCGGGACAACGTCAGCGTCACGACCGACGGTGGCGACGGTCCCCGCTTGCTGTTGCTGGGTCACACCGACGTGGTGCCGGTCGGTGACGGTTGGACGGTCGAGCCGTTCGGCGGGCTGCTGCGCGACGGCCGGATCTTCGGCCGCGGCAGCACCGACATGCTCGGCGGCCTGGCCGCGTGCGTGGTGGCGATGGATGCGCTGCAGCGAGCGGCGGCGGCCGACGGCGTGCAGCTGTCCGGTCGGGTCGAGCTCGTCGCGACGGTCGACGAGGAAGAGGGCGGCATCGGCATCCGACGGTTCATGGAGGGTGAGCCACCGGCCTATCTCGGCTGCGTCACGGCAGAACCGACCGATCTGCAGACCATCGTCGCCGCGCGCGGCGACTGTTACCTCGAAATCACCGTGCACGGGCTGGCGGCGCACGCGGGACGTCCGACCGACGGCCGCAATGCGATCTACGGCGCGGCCCGCGTCATCGAGTCACTGCGTGCCTGGAACGACGAGCTTGCCGAACGGCCGCACCCACTGGTCGGTCCGGCGACCTGGAGCGTGGGGATCGTGAGCGGTGGCCAGGGGACGGCGATCGTGCCGGCGAGCTGCCGGGTGCAGGCGGACCGGCGGTTGCTGCCGGGCGAGGACCAGGAGACGGTGCTCGCCGACGTCGTCGCACGGCTGGCCGGCCTCGGCCTGGAGCAGGACGGGCTGCGCACGGAGGTCGTGATGCCGATGAGCATGCCCGGTTTCGAGACGGCGGTCGACACGGAGTTCGTCCGCTGCGTCGACCGCGCGTTGGGCGACTCGGGCGGACCGGGTCTGCCGCTCGGCGGGTGGACCGCCGCGTGCGACGGCGGCTACCTCAGCCGTGACCTCGGCGTCCCCACGGTGGTGCTCGGGCCCGGTTCGGTCAACGACCAGGCGCACCGGCCGGACGAGTCGGTGCCCGTGGCCGACCTCATGACGGCCGCCCGCACCTACGTGCGGTTGGCGGCACGGCTGCTCACCCTCCAGGATGGTCAGCTGTGACGAACGCCGGCGCCAGGGCGCGCCCCCTTAAACCCGTGGTGCGGCAGTCGACCGCAGCGATGATCGCCGACAGCGTGCGGGCGGCGCTCGAGCGTGGTGATCTGCCGCCGGGCACCCAGCTGGGCGAGGCGGACCTCGCCAAGCAACTCGGCGTCAGCAGGGGACCGCTACGCGAGGGACTGCAACGCCTGACCCAGGAGGGATTGCTGCTGTCGATCCGCAACCGCGGGCTGTTCGTCATCGAGATGACGCCGGACCGGGTGCGAGACATGTATGTCGCCCGGCAGGCGGTCGAACGCGCGGCGGCCGAGCAGATCCACCTCGGCACACCGGAGGAGGCGGGTGCCCAACTGATGGAGATCACCGACACCATGAGCCGCACCGCGGAGGCCGACGACCACAGCGGCGTCGGCGAGGCGGACATCGCCTTCCACGATCTGCTCGTGCGCCTGGCCGGGAGCCCGCGGCTGTCGCTCATGCACCGCACCCTGCTGACCGAGACCCGGATGGGCATCCATGCCCTCGATCCGACCTACGAGGGCAACGAGGCTCGGGTCGCCGAGCACCGCGGCATCGCGCAGTCGTTCCTCGACCGTGACCCGGCCGCGACCGATCGGCTGCTGCAGCTGCACATGGCCGACGCGGTCGAGCGGCTCACCGCCGACCACGGCTGAGCGGTCGCGTCGGGCGCGGTGGCGGTCGCGTCGGGGATATGCCGATCGCGTGCTGCGCCATTCGCCGCGATCGGCATAATCCCGGGGACTGCGGGGATTGGAAGTATGCCCATCGCGTGCCATCTGCCGCGATTGGCATACTCCTGCATGCTCCACACCGCGATCGGCATACTCCTGCGCACTACGGGAGTGCGGCGTCACACGCTGATGCCGATGTACTTCACCTCGAGGAACTCCTCGATGCCGACGCTGCCGCCCTCCCGGCCGAGGCCGGACTCCTTGATACCGCCGAACGGTGCGGCCGGGTTGGACACCACGCCCTGGTTGAGGCCCACCATGCCCGACTCGAGTCCCTCGGCCACCCGCAGCGCGCGGCGCAGGTTGTTGGTGAAGACGTAGGAGACCAGCCCGTACGGCGTGTCGTTCGCCGCCGCGACGACTTCCTCCTCGGTGTCGAACGGGATGATCGACGCCACCGGACCGAAGATCTCCTCCCTCGCCATCCGCGCGTCGCCGGGCACGTCCAGCAGCACGGTCGGCGGGTAGAAGAAGCCGGCGCCGTCGGGGGCCTGGCCACCGGTCAGCACGCGCGCTCCCCGGTCGGTGGCGTCAGCGACGAGTTCCACGACCTTGCTGCGGCCGGCGTCGTCGATCAGCGGTCCCACCTGGGTGCCGTCCTCGACTCCCGGTCCCACGCGCAGCCGCTGCATCGTGTCGGCCAGCCGGGCGGCGAAGTCCTGCGCGATGCTGCGGTGGACGTAGATGCGGTTGGCGGCCGTGCAGGCCTCGCCCATGTTGCGCATCTTGGCGGCCATCGCGCCGGACACCGCCTCGTCGAGGTCGGCATCCTCGAAGACCAGGAAAGGCGCATTACCACCGAGCTCCATCGAGGTGCGCATCACGTTCTCGGCGCACTGCGCGAGCAGCACCTTGCCCACCGCGGTCGAGCCGGTGAAGGACAACTTGCGCGCCCTGCCCGACGCGATGAGCGGCTGCATCACCTCACCGGCGTGACTGGTGGTGACGATGTTGACAACCCCCGCGGGGACACCCGCCTCGAGCAGGATCTCCCCGAGCGCAAGCATCGACAACGGAGTCTGCGCCGCCGGTTTGACGACGCTGGTGCAGCCGGCCGCGATCGCCGGCCCGATCTTGCGGGTGCCCATCGCCATCGGGAAGTTCCACGGGGTGATCAGCAGGCACGGGCCGACCGGCTGCTTGGCAACCAGGAAGCGTGCACCACCGGCCGGTGCGGTCTGGTAGCCGCCGTCGATGCGCAACGCCTCGCCGGCGAAGTGCCGGAAGAACTCCGCGGCATAGCCGATCTCGCCGCGTGACTCCGCCAGCGGCTTGCCCATCTCCAGCGTCATCAGCAGCGCCAGATCCTCGCCCCGGTCGGTGAGCAGCTCGAAGGCCTTCATCAGCATGTCGTAGCGCTCACGGGGGGACGTCGCAGCGAAATCGCGCTGCGCCGCGACCGCCGCGTCGAGCGCTCGTTGCCCGTCGGCCGGGGAGGCGTCGGCGACCTGCACCAGCTCTTGACCGGTCGCCGGATCGTGCACAGCGAACGTCGCGCCCTCGGCCGCTGCGGCCCACTCGCCGTCGATCAACAGGTCGGTCGGCACCGCGCCGAGCACCCGGGTCGCGTCCGTCGGCCCGGCGGTCGGGTTCTGCATCTTCGCACTCCCATCGCGTTAGTCTGATTGTCGACAATTTACCAAAACGGCTTGTCCCGGGAGGCTTCATGGCTCAGCTGTCGAGTGCGCTCAAGCAGGCGACGCCCGTGCTCGCGACGCACGGCGAGGGCGTCCACCTGTATGCCGAGGACGGTCGCCGATATCTCGACTTCACCGCCGGCATCGGCGTCACCAGCACCGGGCACTGTCATCCGAAGGTGGTCGCCGCCGCACAGGAGCAGGTGGGCAGGCTGATCCACGCGCAGTACACGACGGTGATGCACCAGCCGCTGCTGACGCTGGTCGACCGGCTCGGTGCGGTGCTGCCCACCGGGCTGGACCGGTTGTTCTTCGCCAACTCCGGGTCGGAGGCCGTCGAGGCAGCGCTCCGGCTGGCGCGGCAGGCCACCGGCCGGCCCAACATCGTGGTCTTCCACGGCGGCTTCCACGGACGCACCGTGGCGACGGCCTCGCTGACGACCTCGCACACCCGCTACAGCGCAGGGTTCGCACCGTTGATGGCCGGCGTGCACGTGTCGCCGTTCCCCAATCCCACCTACTACGGCTGGAGTGTGGAGCAGGCGACCGACTTCGCGCTCAAGGAGCTGGACCACGCCCTGCAGACGCTGTCCCAGCCGAGCGAGACCGCCGCCTTCCTCGTCGAGCCGGTGCTCGGCGAGGGCGGCTACGTCCCCGGCAGCGCGCGGTTCTTCGCGGGGCTGCGTGAGCGCGCCGACCGGCACGGCATCCTGCTGATCCTCGACGAGGTGCAGACCGGCTGGGGCCGCACCGGGAAGTTCTGGGCGCAGGAGCACTTCGGCGTCACCCCCGACATCCTGGTCACCGCCAAGGGCATCGGCTCCGGTTTCCCGTTGTCCGGCATCGCCGCGCCCGCGGCGCTGATGGAGCAGGTGTGGCCCGGCTCGCAGGGCGGCACGTATGGCGCCAACGCCGTCGCGTGTGCCGCGGCCATCGCCACCCTCGACGTCATCGAGGAGGAGAAGCTGGTCGACAACGCCGCCGCACGAGGTCGCCAACTCCTCGACGCGCTGCGCACCACGGCGGACCGGTATGACGCCATACACGACGTGCGCGGGCTGGGACTGATGATCGGCAACGAGTTCCGCGACGCGGACGGCAACCCGGACGGCGCAACCGCCGCCGCGGTGCAGCAGGAAGCAGCTCGGCGCGGACTGCTGCTGCTGACCTGTGGACCGTGGGGCGAGGTGGTCCGGTTCATTCCGGCGCTCGTGGTCGACCAACAGCAGGTCGCCGAGGCGGCCCGGCTGTGGACGGAGTCGGTCGACGCCGTGCTGCAGGGCGGTGCGGCAGGCTGAGCGACGGACGCCGCAGCACCGAGGACGCAAGATCCGACGCAGGAAGTGCACGATCCACCAGGAGGAGCACATGCCCACGGAAACGACCACCACCGAGGACGCCCACGCCGGGCAACCGGTCGACAACACGACGCTGAGGCGGGCCGTCGGCGCTTCGATGATCGGCAACGCGACCGAGTGGTACGACTACGGGATCTTCGCCTACCTGGTCGCGGAGCTCACCGACAACTTCTTCCCGGGCAAGTACGGCACGCTGGCGACGCTGCTGACCTACGCCATCTCGTTCGTGCTGCGCCCGTTGGGTGGCGTGGTGTGGGGGCCGATCGGCGACCGCCTGGGTCGCAACAAGGTGATGGCGATGACCATCATCCTGATGGCCCTGGGCACCGCACTGGTCGGCGTGCTGCCCAGCTACGACGCGATCGGCATCTGGGCGCCGATCCTGTTGATCGTCCTGCGGGTGGTGCAGGGTTTCTCCACTGGTGGCGAGTACGGCGGCGCGGCCACCTTCATGGCCGAGTACGCGCCGGACAAGCGGCGCGGTTTCTGGGGGTCGTTCCTGGAGTTCGGCACGCTCGGCGGCTTCAGCGCCGGCATCGCGATCACCCTGATCCTGCGGGCGGTGCTCGACCAGCACCAGATGGACGTCTGGGGCTGGCGCGTCCCGTTCCTCATCGGGCTGCCGCTCGGACTGATCGGGCTCTACCTGCGCACGCGCATGGAGGACACCCCGGTCTTCCAGGACCTGCAGGAGAAGGAGCAGGTGGAGGAGGCGGCGACCGGTGCGCTGAAGGATCTGTTGCGCACCTATTGGCGGCCGATCCTGAAACTGTTCGGTCTGGTCGTGGCGCTGAACATCGCCGACTACACGCTGCTGACGTACATGCCGACCTACATGGGCGACTCGTTGGGCATCTCCGCGACCCGGTCCGACATCATCGTGCTGATCGGCCAGTTGTTGATGATGGCCCTCATCTGGGTCATGGGCGCGACCTCCGATCACGTCGGCCGCAAACCCATGTGGTGGTTCTCGCTGATCGGCGTCTTCGTCGTCGCTGTCCCGTGTTTCTGGCTGATGGGTCAGGGGGTCGGCTGGGCGATCCTCGGCTTCGCCGTGCTGGGCGTGATCTTCCTGCCGCAGCTGGGCACGATCTCGGCGACCTTCCCGGCGATGTTCCCCGCGCACGTCCGGTATGCCGGCATGGCCATGGGCTACAACGTCGCGACCGCCGCCTTCGGCGGGACCGCATCGTTCGTCAACCAGGGGCTGGTCGACTGGACGGGCAACCGCTACATGCCGGCGTTCTACATGATGTTCGCGATGGTGATCGGCATGGTGGCGTTGCTCTTCGTGCCCGAGACCGCCGGCATGTCGTTGCGCGGACGCGGCATACCGGGCGAGGACGCGCCGCAGCAGGAGACGCAGTCGCCGGATCGGGGCGGCATACACAACGTGTCGGGGATCCGCGACGTGTCCCGGGAGCTGGGTACTCGGCGGCGGCGCCGGGACGAATAGGCCGACCGCCCGCACATGTTCACGGGGGCGGCGGGTAACCCGGATGCGAACCGTCCGTCACGACCGCGTCAGGAGACGTCATGCCCCAGGAGCCCGCCCAGCAGCCGCCGGCCAGCGAAACGCAGATGCAGCACACGCCCGACCACGGCGAGCACAGTTACCGCGGCTCCGGACGGTTGGCCGGCAAGGTGGCGGTGATCACCGGTGCCGACAGTGGGATCGGCAAGGCCGTGGCCATCGCCTACGCGCGCGAGGGCGCCGACGTCCTGATCTCCTATCTGAGCGAGGACGCGGACGCGGACGACACCAGGAAGTGGGTGGAGGAGGCCGGCCGCACGGCGGTCCTGATGCGTGGGGACCTGGCCGAACCGCACCACTGCCGCGACGTGATCGACCGGGCCGTGCAGGAATGGGGCCGGATCGACGTGCTGGTCAGCAACGCGGCCTACCAGATGACCCATGAGACCGTCGAGGAGATCTCCGATGACGAGTGGGACCACACGCTGGCCACCAACCTCAGTGCGTTGTTCCACCTGGTGAAGGCCGCCGTGCCGCACATGGGACCCGGCTCGTCGATCATCGGGTCCTCCTCGGTCAACTCCGACACCCCGAGCCCCACGCTGATGCCGTATGCCGCGACCAAGGCCGCCATCGCCAACATGACCGCGAGCCTTGCGCAACTGTTGGGACCCAAGGGGATCCGGGCGAACAGTGTCGCGCCCGGGCCGATCTGGACACCGCTCATCCCCTCCACCATGCCGCAGGAGAAGGTGGAGAAATTCGGCGAGGACACCCCGCTCGGACGGCCGGGGCAGCCGGCCGAACTCGCCCCCGTCTATGTGCTGCTGGCCTCGGACGAGGCGAGCTACGTGTCCGGCGCGCGGGTCGCGGTCACGGGTGGGCGCCCGGTGCTCTGACCCGGGACGTCGGGTGCACGGCGCTGCGGTCGTCAGCGCAATGCGGCCAGGACCGCGTCGGTGAACTCCGCCGTCGACGCCGTCCCGCCCAGGTCGCGGGTGCGGGTGCCGGCCGTGAGCACCGACCCGAACGCGGCTTCCAGGACGTCGGCGGCGGCCGGCTGACCGAGATGGCGCAACATCATCCCCCCGGCCCAGATGGCCGCGACCGGGTTCGCGACACCCTGGCCGGCGATGTCCGGCGCGCTGCCGTGCACCGGCTCGAACAGGGACGGATGGTGCCGCTCGGGGTTCAGGTTGGCACTGGGCGCCACCCCGAGGGAGCCGGCGACCGCTGCCGCCAGGTCGGACAGGATGTCGCCGAACAGGTTGGACGCGACGATCACATCGAGGCTTTCGGGTGCCAGGACGACGCGTGCCGCCAGGGCGTCGACGAGCACCTTCTGCAGGGTGACGTCGGGGAAGTCCTCGACGGTCTCCCGAGCGACCTCGTCCCAGAACGGCATGGTGTGGATGATGCCGTTGGACTTGGTCGCCGACACCAGGCGTCCGCTGCGCTCGGCGGCCAGCTGGGCGGCGAAGCGGGTGACCCGTGAGACGCCCTTGCGGGTGAATATTGCCTCCTGCAGGGCCAGTTCATCGGGTTGGCCACGCCGGAAGCGGCCGCCGATCTCGGAGTATTCGCCCTCGACGTTCTCGCGCACGACGAGCACGTCGAGCGTCTTGTCACCGGCCAGCGGGGATGGCACACCGGGCAAGGTCCTGCTCGGCCGCAGGTTGATGTACTGGTCGAACTCGCGACGGATCGGGATGAGCAGTCCCCACAGCGTCACGTCGTCGGGGATGTCGACATCGCCCACCGCGCCGAGCAGGATGCCGTCGGCGTCGGCCATCTGCTCCAACCCGTCGACCGGCAGCATGCGACCGGTCGAGCGATAGTGGTCCGAGCCCCAATCCCGGTGCCGCCATTGGACGGTGAAGTCGAAGCGTTCGGCCAGCGCATCGATGCAGGCGGTCGCCGCGGGCGTCACCTCCTGCCCGATTCCGTCGCCGGGGATGACATCGACGGTGTAGCTCGCTCCCATGCACGCGATGCTAGTCACCGCTGGTCGTCAGAGGTCCTGCGGCGGCGGTGCGGCGGCCTCGGCTCCTTCTCGGACACCCAGGATCAGCACGCTCGCGCTCACCACCAGCACCATGCCGAGCAGTTTGACGGCGGACAAGTGCTGCCCGAGCACGATGAGTCCGGCGAGGGCCGCGACAGCGGGTTCCAGCGACAGCAGGATGCCGAAGACGTGGGGGGCGATGCGCCGCAGCGCGATCATCTCCAGCGAATAGGGCAGCACCGAGGACAACACCGCGATGCCGGCGCCCTTGAGCAGTGCCTCGCCACCCACGAGGCGGGTGCCCGCTTCGAACGCACCGAACGGCAGCACGACGACGGCCGCGAGGGCCATCGCGATCGCCAGCCCGTCCAACCCGGCGAAGTGTTGGCCGGTACGCCGCGAGGTCAGGATGTATGCCGCCCAGCACGCGCCCGCGGACAGCGCCAGCAGGATGCCGACGCCGTCCAGCTGGTGCAGTGGGGTGTTGACGGCACCCGAGACGAGCACCACACCGCAGGCCGCCAGGGCCACCGCGGCCACGTCCCGCAGATGACGCGACAGCACCGCCGACAGGACCAGCGGGCCGACGAATTCGATCGTCACGGCGACGCCGATCGGCAGTCGTTGCAGTGACCCGTAGAAGCACCAGTTCATGGCCCCGAGCGCCGCGGCGTACGACGCCACCGCCGTCCAGTCGGCCCGACTGCGACGGCGCACCGACGGCCGCGTCCAGGCGAGCACGACCAGTGCGGCGAGCGCCAGCCGCAGCGCGACCGACCCCGGCACGCCGACCAACGGCAACAACGTCGCGGCCAGGGCGCCGCCGAACTGCACCGAGACGATGCCGCCCAGCACGAGCAGCGGCGCGGGAACCGGTCCCGCGCCGCGTCTGCCCTCGGTCATGCTCGACCAGCGTGCTGTCTCATTGCAGGTCGCGGATCCGCCCGACGCAGGTCAGCGTCTGTCGCCGCTCGTCGGGCATGTCCTCCTCGACGACCGCCTGGCCGGTGGTGGGGGAGTGCAGGACGCGGCCGGGGCCGGTGACGATGCCGACGTGGTGGATCGCCTTGCCCGGGTGGGCGAAGAAGTAGAGATCGCCGGGTCGTGCGTCGGCGATCTCGACGTCCTCGCAGGCGCGGTACTGGTCACCGGCGTCCCGTGGGAAGAGGACGCCGAGCCGGCGCAGGCTGTAGTGCACCAGGCCGGAGCAGTCCAATCCGTTCGGGGAGATGCCGCCCCACAGGTACGGCAGCCCGATGTGGGCGCGAGCCTCGGCGAGGAATGCGTCGACCGTCGGCGCCGCGTCCGTGGCCGGCAGATCCTGCGGCGCCGCCTCGACCGGTCGCAGGTGCGCGGTGCGGACATAGCCGGGATAGCCGGCGGCGTTGCCGTCATACGGCTGCCAGGGCGAGACCACCTTGGTCCACCCGTCCGAGTCGGTGGAGTCGACGATCACCGGTTCCCCTTCGAGCAGCTCCGAGTCGAAGCGGTCGTAGAGCCCGAGCCGTCCGCCCTCCAGCGTCGTACCGTCCATCGCCGCCAGCCACTGGGCGTGGTCCGGCCGGTCCGCCAGCAGGGGGCCGTCGATGGGACGGGGAGAGTCCGGGGTGGTCCAGAGTCCGGTGATGTCCACGTTCACAATTGCCAGCTGTGCGGCATCCGTGTCATTTCTCACCATGCCATCAAACACGCTGGGGTCGGTTCGCGCATTCACCACCCGCGAGATCGCCACTCTGTGAGATGCGGGCGCTCCGTGGCCAGCGTGGTGTCGTCGCCGTGGCCGGGGTAGACCCAGGTGTTGTCGTCGTACCGGCCGAAGAGTCGCTCCTCGACGTCGTCGATGAGCTGCGGGAAGGACTGGTAGTCATAGTGATTCGTCGCGCCGACGCCACCGGGGAAGAGCGAGTCGCCGGTGAACAGATGCGTCGTCCCGTCGGTGTCCCGCAGCGCCAGGGCGATCGAGCCCGGCGTGTGCCCGCGCAAGCCGGCCACGTCGAAGCGCAGCTCGCCGACCCGGACGACGTCCCCGTCCTGCAGGCGCCGGTCCACGGCGACCGGCAGGTCGTCGGCATCGTCGGCCCCGGCGAGCAACTGCGCTCCGGTCTCGCGTGCGGCCTCGGCGAGTGCGCGCACGTGGTCGTGGTGGCGATGGGTCGTGGCGAGGTGGGTGACCTTGCCTCCGTCGGCCGTGATCATCGCGCTGATCGCCGGCCAGTCGTCCGCGGCGTCGATCAGCAGGGCATCGCCGGTCGCCGTGTCGGTGATCAGGTAGACGTTGTTGTGCATGTCCGAGACGCTGATCTTGCCGATGCGGGCGATGCCGGCGTCACGAGTCGCCGGGGCGTCGCCCGGTGCCACCTGTCCGTCGTAGCTCATCCATCTCTCCTGTCCGCGGTCGCTGGATTCGGGGTTGTCAGTGGTGCCACCTAGCATTGTCCCCGTGCCAACGCCTCCGTCATCCACCGTGCCAGCAGAACGGGGTCACGATCACCTTCGCGTGCGTGGTGCCCGGGAGCACAACCTGCAGAACGTCTCGATCGACATCCCGCGTGACTCGCTCGTGGTCTTCACCGGCCTCTCCGGATCGGGCAAGTCCTCGCTGGCGTTCGACACCATCTTCGCCGAGGGACAGCGCAGGTATGTCGAGAGCCTGTCGGCATACGCCCGCCAGTTCCTGGGCCAGATGGACAAGCCCGATGTCGATTTCATCGAGGGACTGTCGCCGGCCGTCTCGATCGATCAGAAGTCGACCAACCGCAACCCGCGGTCGACGGTCGGCACGATCACCGAGGTCTACGACTACCTGCGTCTGCTGTTCGCGCGGGCCGGTCGCCCGCACTGCCCGGTCTGCGGTGAGCCGGTCGGTCGGCAGACCCCGCAACAGATCGTCGACCAGCTGCTCGCCCTGCCCGACCGCACCCGCTACCAGGTGCTGGCGCCCGTGGTCCGCTCCCGCAAGGGCGAATACCTCGAGCTGTTCGCCGAGTTGCAGGCCAAGGGCTACTCGCGCGCCCGCGTCGACGGCGAGATCGTCACCCTGGCCGAGCCGCCCAAGCTGGCCAAGCAGAAGAAGCACACCATCGAGGTCGTCGTCGACCGGCTGGTCGCCAAGGCGGGTGACACCTCCGGCAAGCAGCGCCTGACCGACTCGGTCGAGACGGCGCTCGGACTCGCCGGCGGTGTGCTGCTGGTCGACATGGTCGACCTCGACCCCGACGACCCGCAGCGCGAGCGGCGCTTCTCCGAGAAGATGGCCTGCCCCAACGAGCACCCCTTGTCGATGGACGAGATCGAGCCGCGCTCGTTCTCGTTCAACAGCCCGTTCGGCGCGTGCCCGACGTGCACCGGCATCGGGACCGAGCTCGAGGTCGACGTCGACCTGGTCATCCCCGATCAGGACAAGTCGATCCGGGAGGGTGCGATCCTGCCGTGGGCGCAGGGCGCTCAGTCCTCGGACTACTTCCTGCGGGTCATCGGTGCGCTCGCCGAGGAGCAGAAGTTCTCCCTCGACATGCCGTGGCGGGCCCTGCCGGAGCGCGCCAAGGAGTCGTTGCTGCACGGTAAGAACCACAAGGTGCACGTCAAGTACCGCAACCGCTACGGGCGCGAGCGCAGCTACTCGACCGGGTTCGAGGGCGTCATACCGTTCGTCAAACGCCGCCACGAGGAGACCGAGTCGGACTGGAGCCGCGACCGCTACGAGGGTTACATGCGGGAGGTGCCCTGCCCGGCCTGCCGCGGGGCGCGGCTGAAGCCGGAGTCACTCGCCGTGACGATCGGCGGCCGGTCCATCGCCGAGGTGTGTGCGCTGCCGATCTCCGAATCCGCCGGCTTCCTCGACTCGGTCGACTTCACCCCGCGGGAGCGGCAGATCGCCGAGCGGGTGATCCGCGAGGTCGACGCGCGGCTGGGCTTCCTGCTCGACGTCGGCCTCGACTACCTGTCCCTCGACCGGCCGGCCGCGACGCTGTCCGGCGGTGAGGCACAGCGCATCCGGTTGGCGACCCAGATCGGCTCCGGCCTGGTCGGCGTGCTCTACGTGCTCGACGAGCCCTC
>NZ_JBQCGS010000009.1:0-51064 GCF_051955415.1 Flexivirga sp. | reverse complement strand
CGCCCTGAACGACCGCTACGCCTGATTCCCCTGCTTCGCCTCCTCCACAGGACGCCAGCGGCATACCGGCCGCTCAACGAACCGACACCATAAGACAGAGAGGGGACGGTGGTGGTGGGCCCCATGGGGGGCCCAACAACGTGTCCTCTCAGTCGTATGGTGTCCGTTCGGTGAGCGGCCGGTATGCCGCTGGCGTCCTGTGGAGGAGGCGAAGCAGGGGAATCAGGCGTAGCGGTCGTTCAGGGCGTCCCACATCGGCTTGTCGACCAGGCGCTGCCGCTCGGCGAAGCCGACGACCAGGTTGTCCTCCTCGGTGACGCGGCCGCGGTCGCGCAGCGCGGTGAGGGCGTTCTGCATGCCGAAGACCGCACCCTGCAGCGCCGCGTTGGCGTAGAGCACGATGCCGTAACCGGCTTCGGCCAGCTCCGGTGCCGAGACCATCGGCGTCTTGCCACCGATGACCAGATTGGCCAGCAGCGGCTGCTCGACCAGGCTCGGCAGGTTCAACACCTGCTCACGGTCGGTCAGCGCCTCGACGAAGAGGATGTCCGCGCCGGCCTCGCCGAACGCTCGCGCCCGCTCCACGGCCGCCTCGAAACCGTGCACGGCGGCGGCATCGGTGCGCGCCATGATCAGCAGGTCGTCGTCACGCCGAGCGTCGACGGCGGCCTTGATCTTGTTCACGGCCTCGTCGTCGGAGATGACCGACTTGCCCTCGAAGTGGCCGCATCGCTTCGGTGCGACCTGGTCCTCGAACTGGATGCAGTCGGCGCCGGCTCGCTCCAGCACCCGCACGGTGTGCCGCACGTTGAGCGCGTTGCCGAAGCCGGTGTCCGCGTCGACCAGCAGCGGCAGGTCGACGGCGTCGCGGATCCGGGCGGTGTGGTCGGCGATCTCGGCAAGCCCCATGAAGCCCTGGTCCGGAAGGCCGAGCGACATGTTGGTCACCCCGGCACCGGTGACGTATGACGCCCGGAAGCCCAGGTCCTGAATCACCTTCGCCGACAAGGGATTGAACGATCCGGGCACGACGACACCGGCCCGCTCGTCGACCAGTGCACGCAGTTGCTGCCTCGTCGAGGCCTGCATCAGGCGCCCTTCCCGAAATCGTTGTCCGCTGTCACGAAGAGGTCGACATACTCGTGTACCGGGGTGGCGGCGAGTGTGTCCTGGTCGAGCGACACCTCGGCGATCCGCTGCTGGCGGGTCTCGTCGAAGCGGCGGGCCAGATTGCGGCGGAACTTCGCTTCCAGCAGCGGCAGGCCCTCCTCCCGGCGGCGTCGGTGCCCGATCGGGTACTCCACGACGACCTCGTCCAGGGAGGTGCCGTCGGTGAATTTCACGGTCAGCGCGTTGGCGATGCTGCGCTTGTCCGGGTCGTGGTAGTCCTTGGTGAACTGCGGATCCTCGGCGCAATGGATCTTGGCGCGCAGCGCGTCGATCCGCGGGTCGGCGGCGACGTCGTCCTCGTAATCCGCGGCGGTGAGCCGACCGAAGATCAACGGGACGGCGACCATGTACTGGATGCAGTGGTCCCGGTCGGCCGGGTTGTTCAGCGGGCCCTGCTTGTCGATGATCCGGATGCACGCCTCGTGGGTGCGGATCGTCACCTCGTCGATGTCGTCGATCGTCTTGCCGGCGGCCTCGAGCCGGTCCCGCAGCGTGTGCGCGGCCTCGACCGCGGTCTGGCTGTGGAACTCGGCCGGGTAGCTGATCTTGAACAGGACGTTCTCGGCGACATACGAGCCGTAGGGCCGCTGGAACGTGAACGGCTTGCCACCGAAGCTCACGTCGTAGAAGCCCCACGTCGGCGCGGTCAGCACGGTCGGGTAGCCCATCTCGCCGGTGCGCGCGATCAACGCGAGTTTCACGGCCCGGCTGCACGCGTCGCCGGCGGCCCAGCTCTTGCGGCTGCCGGCGTTGGGTGCGTGGCGGTAGGTGCGCAGCGACTGGCCGTCGACGAAGGCCAGCGACACGGCGGCGAGCGTCTGCTCACGGTTCAGGCCGAGCAGTGTCGAGACGACGGCGGTGCTGGCGACCTTGACCAGGATGACGTGGTCGAGACCGACCGCGTTGAAGGAGTTCTCGAGCGCGATGACGCCCTGGATCTCGTGCGCCTTGACGATGCCCTCGATGACGGCTTGCATGGTCAACGGCTCCTCGCCGCGGGCGACGCGCTCGCGGGAGATCCAGTCGGCGACGGTGAGTATGGCGCCCGCGTTGTCGCTGGGGTGGCCCCACTCGGCGGCCAGCCAGGTGTCGTTGAAGTCGAGCCAGCGCACCAGGGCACCGTTGTCGAACGCGGCCTGGACCGGGTCGAGGACGTAGTTGGTGCCGATGACGCGGGCGCCGTTGGGCACCTCGGTGCCGGGCACGATCGGGCCCAGCAACTTGGTGGCGGCGGGGTATTCGAGGGCCTCCAGTCCGCAGCCGAGCGCGTCGATCAGGATGTTGCGGGCAGTGCTCAGCGCGAGCTCGGAGTCGATCCGGTAGTCGCGGACGTAGTCGACGATGTCGACCAGGACGTCGTCCCAGGCGCGGCCGCCGGTCGCGGATTTCGTTGTGGTGGAGTCGTTTTCACTGCTGGACAAAGCTGTTCGCCAATCGTGGATGGGGTGTATGTCGAAGAAGCACGCTGGTCGAGTAGCGACGAAGGAGCGTATCGAGACCAAGTATGTCGGTCACGAGGTCTCGATACGGGCTCGCCTAGCGGCTCGCCCTACTCGACCGACGTGGGCACGCTGGTCGAGTAGCGACGAAGGAGCGTATCGAGACCAAGTATGTCGGTCATAAGGTCTCGATACGGGCTCGCCTAGCGGCTCGCCCTACTCGACCGACGGGATCAGCGCTCGGCGAGGGGGACGAACTTCTGGTCCTCCGGGCCGACGTAGTTGGCACTCGGCCGGATGATCTTGTTGTCCGCGCGCTGCTCGAGGACGTGCGCGGCCCAGCCGGTGGTGCGGGAGATGACGAACAACGGGGTGAACATGTCCGTCGGCACCCCGAGGGCGCGGTAGCTGACCGCGCTGAACCAGTCGAGGTTGGGGAACATCTTCTTGGCGTCCCACATGACCGACTCGATGCGCTCGGCCACGGCGAAGAGCCGCTCGTCACCGGTGCCCTCGGACAGGTCCTGGGCGACCTTCTTGATGATCTTGTTGCGCGGGTCGGAGATGGTGTAGACGGGGTGGCCGAAACCGATCACGACCTCCTTGCGGGCGACCCGCTCGCGGATGTCGGTCTCCGCCTCGTCCGGGGTGGCGTAGCGCTGCTGGATGGTGAGTGCGACCTCGTTCGCGCCGCCGTGCTTCGGCCCCCGCAGGGCACCGATCGCACCGGTGATCGCGGAGTACAGGTCCGAGCCGGTTCCGGCGATGACGCGGGCGGTGAAGGTGGAGGCGTTGAACTCGTGCTCGGCGTACAGGTTGAGCGAGATGTTCATCGCGCGGACCTGCTCGTCGGTCGGCGCGGTCCCGTGCAGCAGGTGCAGGAAGTGCCCGCCGATCGAGTCGTCGTCGGTCTCCACGTCGATCCGCTTGCCGCTGTGGGTCCAGTGGTACCAGTAGAGCAGCATGGAACCGAGCGATGCGATCAGCCGGTCGGCGATGTCGCGGGCGTCCGCGTCGTTGTGGTCGTCCTTCTCCGGCAGGGTGCAGCCGAGCACCGAGACGCCGGTGCGCATGACGTCCATCGGGTGACTCGCTGCAGGCAGCGCCTCGAGCGCCTCGCGGACCGCGAGCGGCAACGCGCGCTTGGCCTTCAGTTGCGCCCGGTAGGTGTCCAGCTGGGCGGCGGTCGGCAGCGTGCCGTGGATCAGCAGGTGAGCGACCTCCTCGAAGCTGCAGTTCTCGGCCAGGTCGTTGATGTCGTATCCGCGGTAGGACAGGTCGTTGCCGTGCTGACCGACGGTGCACAAGGCGGTATTGCCTGCCGGCACCCCCGAGAGCGCGACGGATTTCTTCGGTTTCGGGGTGGTGGCTGTGTCGGCCATGACGACTCCTTGTGGGCTTGTCGGTCGAGTTGTCGGGGTTCCTTGCGTCCTTCACAACATAAGCAAACAGCTCCGTCGCGGAAACCAGCGCCCTGCTGCGAAGTTGCGACAGTTTGGGCAGTGCCGTTGCGAACTTTGCGAAGATTGACGCGTGGTCACTGGGGAGTACGCCGGGTTCGTGGTGCGCCGTGCTCGGGAGGAGGCGGGTCTGACCGGCGCGGCTCTGGCGCGGCGGTGCGCGATCTCGGCCAGCTACCTCAGCCAGATCGAGCACAACGCGCGGGTGCTGACACCACAGCTGCGCACGCGCATCGCGGCCGTGCTCGGCGTGGAGGTGCAGGAGCTGACGATCGACCCCAGGGCGCGCACCGCGGCCGCGCTGGTCGACAGTTTCGCCGAGCACCCGGAGCTGCGTGCGCTGTCGTTGTCCGAGGTGCGCCTGGTCGCCGATCAACTGCCCGGTGTCGCGTCGGCGTTGTTGAGCCTGGCCGGCGGCCGCAACGCCGACCGTGAGCGCATCGAGGCGCTGGAGCTGCGGCTCGGCGGCGACCGCGACGACGACATCGGGCCCGTGATGCCGTTCGAGGCGGTGCGCGACTTCATCGCCCTGCACCGCAACTACTTCGACAGCTTGGACCGCGGCGCGGAGGAGTTGGCCGCGCGGCTGCAGCTGCGCCCTCGCACCCGTTACGAGCAGGTCCGCGCCCACCTGCAGACGCTCGGTGTCGATGTCGTCGAGCGCCCCCGCGAGCAGTTGCACGGTCAGCGGTTGTTCGAACCGCAGGAGCGGCGGCTGCTGGTGGCCGCCGAGCTGAGGCCGGCGCAGAAGGCATTCCAGCTGGCCAGTCAGATCGCCCTGCTGACGATGGAGGAGCAGATCGCGGCATACCTGTTCACCGCGCCGTACGCCGATGAGGTGACGACACGGCTGACCCGGATCGGGCTGGCCAACTACTTCGCCGGGGCGCTGCTGCTGCCCTACCGCACGTTCCTCACCGCCGCACGACGGCTGCGCTACGACATCGAGATGCTGTCGGAGGAGTTCGACGTCGGTTTCGAGACGATCTGCCACCGGTTGAACACGCTGCAACGGCCGGATGATTCGGGCATCCCGTTCGCGCTGGTCCGCGTCGATCGCGCCGGCAACATCTCCAAGCGGCAGTCGGCGACACCCTTCCACTTCTCACGCACCGGCGGCACCTGCCCCTTGTGGACGGTGTATGACGCCTTCACCCGTCCCGGCCAGGTGCTGCGGCAGATCGCTGAGATGCCCGACGGGCGCGCCTATCTGTGGATCGCGCGCACGGTCACCAGTGGCGCGGTGGGTTTCCGCGCCCCGAACAAGACGTTCTCGGTCGGTCTCGGTTGCGACCTGTCCTATGCGCCGCAAACGGTGTATGCCGCCGGCCTGGACCTGCAGGACCGCACCCTGCGGGCGAAGATCGGCATGGGTTGCCGCGTCTGCGAACGCCCGGCCTGCCCCCAGCGGGCGGTGCCGTTCGCGGGACGGACGCTGCAGGTCGACGAGAACCGGACGCACCTGTATCCCTATGTGCACGAGGGTGATCCGGACTGACGTCAGGAACGGGATTCATCGCCGCACCCAGTTCAGCACGGTCTGCGCCTGCGACTCGGTCCACGCGGTGTGCGCGGGGGAGTCGAGCGTCCTCCTGCCTCGCGCGTCCATGAAGGAGCGCAGCTTCGGCGGCACGGAGCCCGCCCGGGCGTAGGGCGCGGCCTCCAGCACGAAGCGCTCGTCGCCGGCGGCGTCGATGAAGAACACCTCGTCGGAGTGCTGGACGTCATAGGTCAGCGCAGCGCCGGTGCGCCAGTTGTGCGGGACGGATCCCGTGGCGTCGGGGACCCGTTTGCGCCATACACCGAAGTAGTCCCAGAGTGCCTTGACGTTCTTGGCGCTGCCGGTCCACGCCTGCCAGTCCGAGGGCGGACGGGTGAAGAGCTTGCGATAGGCGGCCAGTTGTGCGGTGGTGTCCCGGGCCGGATCGACGGTCAGCGACACGAACAGCGGGGGCCGGCCGGAACTCGTGCTCTGCTCGGCCCGGGCGGTCTGGACCAGCGTCGCGGTGTCGATCGGGCACGTCTCCTGACAGAGCGTCATGACGTCCGAGAGCACCACCGTGCGCCCGGCCAGATCCTCCAGGCTGACCCGCTGGCCGGCGCTGGCGGTGAACGACAGATCGCGAACCCACTCCGGAATCTTCGAATCCATCGGCGTGCCAATCCGATTGAGCGACGCCGGAGTCGCCGGCTCGGCCGGCTTGGGCTTGGCGGCCGGCGCCGCCGAGCACGCCGTGAGGCTCAACGCGACCATGCCCCCGCCGATGCCCCCGACGAGCGCCCCGTGCCATCGATGCATGCGGCGACCCTGGCATGCGCAGCTGAACTCCGGCTGGACGGCACGCATCACTGCACAGTGCAATAGTTGCTCTATGCTGCACACATGGCCGATTGTCATGATTCCGTGTCCCGCTCGATCGACGCCGAACTCGCGGACGACGACGCGGCGAGCATGCTGGCCGGACAGGCCGACATCGTCGACGCGGTCCTCGCCGCCAACCGGGTCTTCGTGGCGGTCGCGGCGGGCGCGCTGGCCGGCCTGGAACCGGAGGTGACGCTGCCGCAGTTCCGTGCCCTGGTGTTGATCGACATCCACCGCTCGATGACCGTCGCGCAACTGGCCGACGCACTCGGGGTCGTCGCCGAGATGACCGGCAACCTCACCATCCTGGCGCCGGCGATGGTGGCGGTCGGACTCGCCTACCTGATCGTCCGGCATGACGACCGGACCATCTACCGATCCCAACTGGTCAACCGTGGCGAGGCCGTCGCGGCACGGCTGACGACCAGATCGCCGATGCAGCCAACGGCGGAGGCGATTCCGGGTGCACCGGTCGTCGATGGCGAGCGACGGTTCATCGGCACCGTGCGGCTCTTCGACGACGGAGCCGGGCGCAGCGATCAGCCGACGAACTGGAAGTGGTAGCTCTCGCCGTCGGTGCCATAGGGGAACGGGTTGGTGAAACCCCACCGCTGGGCGTTGGCCGACAACCATTTCTGGCCGGCGCCGCCCCAGCCGAACTCCTCGCCCGGTTGGTCGGTCTCGCGGAAGTCGACCGCGATGCCGTAGCCGTGGTTGGACGTGCCGGGGTATGCCGCGCGCGGGCTGCCGAACTTGTCGTACCAGTACCACTGTTCGTTGATGCTGCGGTAGGTCAGGTCGATCGCGGCGTAGTGGCCGAACTGTGCTTTGTAGGCGTTCTCCATGGCAACCAGGTAGGGCTGGACGTCGCAATTGAGATAGCGCGGCGTCGTCGCGGTGTAACCGGGGTCGAAGCGGTCCGGGGAGTTGTATGCCGCGGGGACCTGGCACAGGTTGCCCGCGGGGATCCGGCCGTTGATCGACGACGGGTCCGACGTCGAGGTCTCCAGATTGCCCTTGTGCACGTAGCCGAGACTGGTGCGCAGCCACGGGCCCGTGCCGACGCGGGTGCCGGTCACCTGGGCGTGCGGACCGTAGCTGCCGACGACGTTGTACTTCAGGCCGGGACCGGACCGGATGGTGGCCTTCGATCCGGCCGCACCCGCGTCGGCCATCACGTAACCGGTGACCGTCGTGCACCCCGGAAACCCGCCCAGCAGGTCCCACGTCATCGGACCGACGACGCCGTCGGCGACCAGGCCGCGCCCGGTCTGGAACGCCTTGACCTTCAGCAGGGTCGCGTTGCCGAAGTAGCCGTCGGCGGTCAGCCCGCCCAGCCGTTGCTGCAGAGTCCTGACCAGTGCGTGGTGCGAGTCGCCATACCGGATGGTGATCACCGAGCAGCTCGAGGTGGCCGCATGGGCGGTGCTCGCCGCCGTGCCCGCGGCCACCGGGCCGAGGCTGCTGAGGGCGAGCACCGCCACGCCGGCGAGGGTGAGTGACGCGATCTGCTTCATGAGGACGATCCACCTCGTGACACGTGTGACGACTGTGACGCTGAACCGCAACACTGTAGGGCAGGTCGTCCGATGAGTCAGCCCATCGCGCCGGCACCTACCTCCCATCGAGCAGCGGACGACGTCAGGTCCGCGAGGCGGCCGACCGACTGAGCGCCGTGAGCCTCGTTGGCGCCGAGGATCACTGCGGCCAGTTGCTGCCCGAGCGTGTCACGGTCGGATCCCAGTGCTCGCAACGTGTTCTCGGTTCGTGTGTAACTCGTTTCACTCGCGCTGACGCTCCTGACCCCGGCCGTCGACGCCTTGAGCATGTGCATCGCGAAGGTGCCGGTCGGCGCGACCAATTGCTTGTATGCCGCCTCCGTTGACGTGAGCTGAGACCGGTGTGCACGGGCGGCCGAGAAGGTCGTTGTGCGCGCCGGTGCGGACGCCGTGCGCGAGGGCAGGTAGTCGAGTCGATCATCCACCCGCAGGAACCCCGATGGGGCGAGTTCGGCCCAAAATCTCTTCCCGCGTGCTGACGGGCCGGCAGCACCTCGCGGTGCTACCGACCCATCGGTCCCCCCATCAGTCGGCCCGTCGTGGCGGGCCTGGCTGCAAGGTCAGGCTGATCCGGCTGGTGTTCCGTGACGAGAGACGAAGGTCTCGTCATCGGTATGTCCACCACGCGGGGCAGTGGCTTGACTCACGTGAGCGACCACGGCGACCGGGCACACGGCCCGGCGGATCACCCGTTGACTGACTGCTCCGAGAACGAGGCCGGCGATTTCGCGGTGGCCTCGGGTACCCACCACGAGCAGCGACGCGTTGACGCTACGTTCGACGAGTGCGTCAGCCGTCGGCGCGCATTCGTCGTGAGCCGTGACCTGCACGTTCGGATACCGGCCGGACGGGCCGGCCAGCGCCTTCGCCAAGTGCGCTCGGTGCTGCTGGTGGGCTGCCTCCATGTTGCCACCAGGCATCGGGATGCCACTGGCGAAGTCGAACCGGTCGAGTTGCCAGCACAGCACGGCGATCAGTGGCACCTTACGGCGATCGGCTTCGGCGAAAGCGAACTCGAGCGCCGCGACCCCGTCGGGCCGAAGGTCGACACCGACGACGACCGGGCCGTTGGCCTGTTTGTCTGTGACCGGTGCACGGACGATCAGGACGGGGCAGTGGGCCGCGCCGGAGACCCGTGTCGTCACCGAGCCGAGGACGGCACCGCGAACCGCGCCGACTCCTCTGGTGCCCAGTACAACCTCGCTGGCGAACCTCGATGCGTCGACCAGCGCCGCGATCGGCGAGTCCGCCGGCTGCGACCAGGTGACTGCAAGTGAGGGGTTCCGGTCAGCCAGCATGCTGACGGCTTCATCGCTGATGTTGTCGATCGGCTCGACATCCGCCGTCGAGGAGTAGTGGGAGAACAGCGTCCCCTCGGCATGGAGGATGTGCAGGGGGTTGTCGGCCTGTTGTGCTCGGTCGGCGGCCCACCGAAGGGCATGCCAGCCCTGCGCAGATCCGTCGACGCCGACAACGACGGCGCCTTGTGGGACGTGGCCGGTCATGATTCCTCCTCGATCGAGTACTGGTCGTTGGGTACAACTTCAGGATGGACGAGCCTTCGCCTCGCTCGGAGGGCCAAAGGTCCCGATTCCGCCCGCTGGGTGTCGCCGACGAATCCGGCGAACTACCGTGTCGGTATGAGCCCAGAAGATGGTTCTGACAGTGGTCCGTCACTGGTCGCCCCGGCCGCACTCGAGCTGGATGATCTGATCGGAGAGCTTCGGGCGCGCGCGCAAGCGTCGAGCCGGTCACACGAGCGGTTGGCGCACCTGTTGGACGCGGTCGTCGCAGTGACCGCTGATCTCGAACTCAGTGACGTCCTGACGCGAATAGTGCGCGCCGCCTGTGAACTGGTGGACGCCAAGTACGGCGCTCTCGGTGTGCTGGACCGCGATCGCGAGCACCTGATCGAATTCTTCACCCTGGGTCTCACCCCGGAGGAGCGGACGGCGATCGGGGACCTGCCGCACGGCAAGGGTGTTCTCGGTCTGCTGATCCGCGAGCCTCGCCCGTTGCGGCTCACCGATCTGGCGAACCATCCGGCGAGCTACGGGTTTCCGCCCCATCACCCCGCCATGCATAGCTTCCTCGGCGCACCGGTCCGGATCCGGTCCGAGGTCTTCGGCAACATCTACCTCACCGAGAAGGCCGACGGCGGCGAGTTCACCGAGGACGACGAAGCCATCCTGGTCGCACTAGCGGCGGCCGCCGGCATCGCGATCGACAACGCGCGCCTGTACGAGCGGTCGCGTCGGCAGCGTGCGTGGGTCGGAACCAGCAGCGAGCTCAGCCAGCGGCTGCTGGAGGGATCCTCCGAACGTGACGCGATGCGCTTCCTCGTGGCGGAGGGGGTGGAGCACTCCTATGCGCGCAACGGCTTCGTCGCATTGCATGACGAACTCGGCAACCTGCACGTCGTCACCTGCGACGTCGAGGCGAACGGGGGCGCATGCGACACGGTGCTGCTCGCCCCCGGCTGGCGGAGCCTCGTGCAGAAGGGCGAGCCGGTGCTGCTGGGCGTTTCGGACACTCCGGCGTCGGAAGAGGAGCAAGATCTCCTCGCCGAGTTGGAATCCGTGCTCGGGGACGGGAATGGTGAGGTCGCTGTGTTGCCCGTCGTCGTCGGCACCGAGGATGTCGGCGTGCTCGTCGTTGTCTGGGACAAGGACAGTGCCTCCCTGGCGGCGGAGATGCTGGAGCTGCTGGGCGGACTCGCCGGACAGACCGGTCTGGCACTGACCGCGGCACGGGCCCAACGCGACAGGTCGCGGCTCGTTCTCCTGGAGGACCGCGACCGGATCGCGCGCGACATGCACGATCACGTCATCCAGCGGCTCTTCGCGACCGGGTTGTCCCTGCAGGCTGCAAGCCACTTGGCCACCCATCCGACGGTGCGCGCTCGGGTCGACGACGCGGTTGATGACCTCGATCGCGCGATCAAGGACATCCGGCACGCGATCTTCGAGTTGCACGACGTCGGATCGTCGACCGCCCGGCAGGCGGTGGAAACGTTGATCACGGATCTGACCGAGGCGTTGGGCTTCCGACCCGAGATCAGGATCGAGGGGCCGGTCGATCGCTTGCCGGCGGGTGTCGTCACTGATGTGTTGGCGGTGGTGCGGGAGGGGCTTTCGAACATCGCTCGGCATGCGCGCGCCGACAGCGCATCGGTGGACATCGTCTGCGATGAGGAATTGGTCGTGCGGGTGCGGGACAACGGCATCGGCCTGCCACCCGGCACCCGCCGAAGTGGCTTGGACAACCTCGACCGGCGCGCCCGAGCGCGCGACGGCGCGCTCACGGTCCAACCGAGCGGCACGGCCGGCACCGAGTTGGACTGGCGCATTCCTGTCGACAGCGCGTTAGCAACAGCGACGAGGGAGGGCATGCTCTGATGACGATTCGCATCTTCCTGCTGGACGACCACGAGGTGGTCCGCCGCGGCATACGTGACCTGCTGAACATCGAACCCGATTTCACCGTGGTGGGTGAAGCGGCGAGTGCCGGCCAGGCCCTTCGGGAGATCGTCATCTCTCAACCCGATGTCGCCCTGCTCGACGTTCGGCTGCCTGACGGCTCCGGAATCGACGTGTGCAGAGACGCTCGATCCGCCCTCCCCAGCATGAAGGCGCTCATGTTCACGTCATACAACGACGCGGGGGCGCTGCAGGCCGCGGTGCTCGCCGGTGCTGCCGGATACCTGCTCAAGGACATCAAAGGCCCGAGCCTGGCCGATGCGGTGCGCTCGGTTGCGGCGGGGCAGAATCTGCTTCGCGACGACGAGGTCCAGCGGCTGCGTCGTTCGTGGCAGGCACCCGACACGAACGATCAGCGGTTGCGGCTGCTGACCCCGCAGGAGCGCCGCATCCTGGACAACATCGCGCAGGGTATGACGAACAAGCAGATCGCGGAGACGCTGCACCTGGCCGAGAAGACGGTCAAGAACTACGTCACCGCCCTGCTCGCCAAACTCGGCATGGAACGGCGCACTCAGGCCGCTGTGTTCGCGGCCACTCACGCCGACGAGGCACGGCGGCGGGACCAATGACCCTGGACCGGCAGCCCTGTAGAGAGCAGCGTCGATGGCATGAACTACAAGAACACTGACTCAAAGATCACTGACACAAGTACGGTCGAGTTGCCGGCATCCGAGTGCTGGGCGCTCGTGCGCTCCGTCCCGGTCGGTCGGCTCGCGGTCCTTGTCGACGGCCGTCCCGACATCTTTCCGGTGAACCACGTCGTCGATCACGGCACGGTCGTGGTGCGAACCGGCACGGGCACCAAACTGGCCGCCGCCGACCGGCAGCCGGTTGCGTTCGAGGTCGACGGGTATGACGTCGAGGCAGCGCAGGCATGGAGCGCCGTCATCAAGGGTGTCGCGCGGACCGTCGACCGCATGCACGAGGTGGTCGACGCACTTCAGCTCCCGATCTTCCCTTGGCAGGGCGGTCCGAAGCCGTGTTTCCTGCGGATCGAGCCGGAGTCGATCACCGGGCGGCGGATCACGGTGCAGGGCGGGGTCGGCTCGAGCGCACGCAGCGCCGGCGAGGGCCCGAAGCCGGTGTGACCGGAGCCGGTCAGCTGTCGAGGCGGACGGTCTCTCCTAGGCGCGGCACCACCACACACCATCCGGTCTGCTTACAGATCCGTTGGGCCAGCGCCCGTCGCGATGCGTCTTCGCCGTGCACCAGGTAGGCGAATTCGGGCGGAGTAGGCATCTCCTGGACCCAGGACAGGAGCTCGTGCGCATCGGCGTGTACGGAGATCCCTCGGCTGCAACGATCTGCGCCCAAACCGGGACGTAACGGCCGTACAACCTCAGCTCGGTTGCGCCGTCGCCGAGCAGTCGGCCCGGTGTCCCGCACGCCTGGTATCCGGTGAGGACCACCGCGTTGTCGGCATGCGGAAGCACGCTCTGCAGGTGGTGCACGACGCGACCGCCGGCTGCCATACCGGAGGCCGACACGATGATCGAAGGTTGGGGTGGCGTGTTGAGGGCGATGGACTCTTCAGCGCTCCGCGCCAGGCGCAGATCGAGATCACCCACGCTGCCAGCGCCATCGGGCTGTCGACATACACGGCACCTTCGCGGTCGAACCGGGGCGGGTGAGGTCGTCCAGCGTTCGCAGCACGATCTCGGTCCGGTCCAGCGCGAAGGGCGGGATCAGGATCGACCCGCCTCGCCGGATCGTGTCACGCACCGTCTGGGCGAGTATGTCGTGCGCCGGTGCAACCGGGTGGGTGCGTGCGGTCCCCGTAGGTAGACTCCAGGACCACGGCAGCGGCTTCCAATTGTGTTGTCGCTGCTGCCGATCCCCCGATACATGCCGCAGTCGACCAGCACTTCGCGACCTCGCGGCGGAGCAGGAACCCGCTCCCGGTGACGCCGCCCGCGGCGCCCTCGAAGGTCAGGATGACTGGTGTCGTATTACCCGTCATCACGGTCGCCTTCGGCGTCCACGGTCTCCGACCCGGACCCGGCCCCGGGGAGTCGCACAGTGCCGCTGCGGGCGACCAGCACCGGGCACGCGGCACGCCGCAGGAGACCCTGACCGACGGAGCCCAACACGAAGCTCGCAGCCTCGTGACGGCCGTGCGAACCCAGCACCAGCAACGATGCCTCCGCGCTGTGCGCGACCATCAACTCGGTGGGATCGCCCTGCGGGAAGCGGACTTTCACCGCTATCCGGGGGTGACGCTGCTGTTCGGCGGCAACCAGGCGCTCGACATCGGCGTGTTCCAGGAACCCGTAGTCGGTCGCGTGCACAGCCACCAGGGCTCGCTGGAACAACTCCGCCTCCTGGAACGCCGCGTGCAGCGTCTCGCGGTCGTTCCTGCCGCCGTCCAGACCGACGACTACAGGTCCTGACCGCTTACCGCCGGGTGCGGTCCGCACCACGACGACCGGGCAGCGCGCGTCGGCGATCAGCCCGACAGCGGTCGACCCCGTCACGACTTGCCGAAGCGGTCCGTGTGCGCGAGTGCCCACGACGATCAGCGTGGCGAAACGGGACGCCCAGGTCAGTGCGGGCAACGGCGAGCCGTACGGCTGACTCCACGTCACGGCGAGTCCGGCGCAGCTGTCGGCGAGGGCCCGCAGGGCCTGCGTGACACAAGCCGTCGGCTTCTCCTCGAACTGACTCAACCCGGGCGCATCGGGCCATAGCGGGGGCTGGACCATGTGCATCAGATGCAGGGGGAGTCCGCGGGTCACGGCCTCGGCGGCGGCCCACTCGAGAGCGGCCGCGCTGTGCGGCGAGTGGTCCAGGCCCACCACGATCGCGTGGGTCGGGACCGCCGCTTGGTTGTGGTCTTCCATCCGTTGCGCCACTGGACGCGACGGATCCGTGCCCGCGGTGCCGGCGTTCTCGACCGTGCTCATGAGTGCGCGCTCGCTGCCTTCGCGTCCGGGGCGACGGCAATCGCCGTTCGGCCCCCGCGGATGACGAGGACCGGGCAGTTGGCGGACCGGACGGCGCTCTGGCTGACGGACCCGAGGACGGCACCGCTGATTCCGCCGTGGCCCCGCGATCCGACGACGAGCAGGGCCGCACCGGTGCTGTAGTGGTTCAGGACTTCAGCGGCGCCGCCATGCACGGCGTGAGTGCTGACCTCGACCCCCGGGTGGCTTCGCGCCAGGGCCGCGACTGTCCGCCGCAGGAGCGCGGCTTGGTGTTCCTGGACCTCTTCGATCGGAAGGCCTTGCAGTTCAAGGCCGTCCACGATCGTGGAGGCGTCCACTTGCCAACTGTGCACGACGACCAGGTCGACGTGTCGGCTCGCGGCTTGTTCGAACCCGGCCTCGAGTACCTCTGTGAGGGACTTGCCGTAATCCACACCGACGACCACGGGCGCATCAGGGCGTGGGATCGGGGTGTCCGCTCGCAAGACGGTCACCGGGCATCGGGTCTGCGCGAAGAGGTGGGTCTTCACCGACCCGAGCAGCGCGTCCCTCACAGCCCCGCGCCCGTGCGAACCGACGGCGACCACCCGGGCGGCCCGGGCGCCGGCCGCGAGCCGAACGGCCGGGTCCCCGGCGGGCTGTGACCAGCTCACCTCCAGGTCGGGGTGCCAGTCGCTGATCATCACCAGGGCGTCGCGGACGACGCGCCGCATCGGCTGACGCGTCGTGTCGGAGATCGAATAGACCCAGGCCTCGTCGTTCACCACGTGCATCAGGTGCAACGGCCAGCGACGCCGGCGAGCTTCGGTGGCGGCCCAGCTGAGCGCTCGTGCGCTCTCCGCAGACTCGTCCAACCCGACCAGAACCGCCCCGAGGGGGACAGTGGTGGCGTTCATGGGAAAACCCCTTCCGTTGTGCTGTCTCCGCTCAAGCGTCGACCGAGCCCCTCCCGCCGACCAGGGACGAACGTCCTTCCGTCAGCGGAAGACGGGCCATTGGTCCCTGGGCGCCACCTCTCGCCGAGCGTGTACTCGTCGGTGACGGGTCCGTGTCGGGTCCGTGCGAGGGGCTCTTCATGACCATCAGCAGCGAATCAGCAACAACACCAGGACGATCGGTGTCGTCACCAGGTGGCGACATGATGCACGCCGTCGTGTACCACGGCGCGGGCCGGATGTCCTGGGACGAAGTGCCACGGCCGGTGATCGAGGCCAGCACCGACGTCGTCGTCCGGGTAGACGCCGTCACTGTCTGCGGAACAGACCTGCACATCCTGCGCGGCGACGTGCCGGAGGTGACACCCGGCCGGATCCTCGGTCACGAAGCGGTGGGAACTGTGGTCGCTGCGGGTTCCGGCACCGCCGGCGGCATCGGGGACCGAGTGCTGGTTTCCTGCATCTCCGCGTGTGGCAGCTGCAGCTATTGCAGGCGAGAGCGCTACGGGTTGTGTCAGGGCGGCGGAGGCTGGATCCTCGGGCACACGATCGACGGCACTCAGGCAGAGTTCGTACGGCTCCCGTTCGCCGATCGCTCGACGTACCTCCTCCCGCCGGAAGTCACGGACGAGGAAGCCCTGATGCTCGCCGACATCGGACCCACTGGTTACGAAGTCGGTGTCCGTAACGGTCGTGTCGAGCCCGGCGACACGGTTGTCGTGGTCGGGGCCGGCCCGATAGGCCTGTCCGTCATACAGAGCGCACGGCTGTTCAGTCCGTCCCGGATCATCGCTGTCGACCGGGCAACTGCACGGCTGGACGCCGCTCGACGATTCGGTGCCGACATCGTGGTCGACAACTCCCACGAGGACCCCCTCGCGGTCGTCCGTGGGCTGACCGACGGATTCGGTGCGGACGTCGCGATCGAAGCGGTCGGAACCAACGAGACCTTCGAGCTGTGCGCGCAGCTGATCCGGCCTGCCGGACGGGTCGCCAACGTCGGCGTCCACGGCGGCCCGGCGACCCTGCACCTCGAGCAGCTGTGGCCGCGCGACATCACGATCACGACCGGGCTGGTCGACACGTACTCGACTCCGACACTCCTGCGACTGCTGCAGCAACGGCTGCTGGACACCGGCCGGTTCGTGACCCACCACTTCGCGCTGCACGAATTCATGGAGGCGTATGACGTCTTCGCCCGAGCCGCCGATACCGACGCGCTCAAGGTCGTTCTCAGCCGCTGAGCCGGCACGACATCATTCTCAGGAGGAACTCATGCCAGTCGTCACCGCACGGGCCACCGCCACCGACGTGACCACCTCCGACGCGATCACCATCCGCGGATTACGTAAGAGGTATGGCGACGCCACGGCACTCGCTGCGCTCGACCTGCGAGTGGCGGCAGGGGAGGTGCACGGACTGATCGGACCGAACGGTGCCGGGAAGTCCACCGCCATCCGCATCCTGCTCGGTTTGCTGCGTGCCGATTCCGGCAGCGCCCGTGTCCTCGGGCTCGACCCGTGGACGCAGGCGACGTCGTTGCATCGGCACTTGGCCTACGTGCCCAGCGAGGTCGCCCTGTGGCCGAACCTGACCGGTGGTGAAGCGATCGACCTCCTCGGCTCGTTGCGAGGGGGCGTGGCGAGTGCACGACGTGACCAGCTGATCGAACGCTTCGAGCTGGACCCGACACGCAAAGGGCACACCTACTCGACCGGGAACCGACAGAAGGTGGCCCTCGTGGCCGCGTTGGCCGCCGACGTCCGCCTGCTGTTGCTGGACGAGCCGACGCGTGGCCTGGACCCGCTGATGACGCGGGTCTTCCAGCAGGTCCTCGCTGAGCGCAAGCAGGCCGGCCAGACCGTGTTGCTGTCCAGTCACATCCTCAGCGATGTGGACGAGGTTGCCGACTCCGTGTCCATGCTGCGCGCCGGGGTGGCCGTCAGCAGCGGCAGTCTGCAGCACCTGCGGAGCCTGGCCAGGACCAAGGTGCGCATGGACTTGCGCACCGCTCCGACGCAGAGTGAGCTCACCGTTCTCGAGGGGCTGCAGAACATCGCACTCTCCGACCTGCCCGGCCCGGGTCCGGCGCACCACCGACTGACCTTCACTGCCGTCCCCGGGAAGGTGGGTCCACTTGTCACCGCGTTGAACGGGTACGGCATCACCGCGATGGTGTGCTCGCCTCCCTCGCTGGAGGAGCTGTTCCTGGAGCAGTTCCGGACGACATCATGAACCGCCTCGCCGGGACCCCTACATTGCTGAAGGTCGCGCTACGCAGGGACCGGGCGATGATCACCATCACGCTGCTGTTGGTCGCCTTCCTGGTCACCGCCTCAGACCGCGCCACGCGCAATCTCTATCCGCCAGGCACGGCTGTCCCGGCCGGGCTGCTCGCCACGATGCGCAACTCGGCGTTCGTGGCCGTCTACGGCCAGTTGCCGCATGCGGCATCCATCGACGCCATCGGTGTCTCCAAGGCGTTGGTGCCGGCCGGGATCGCCGTCGCGATCCTGGCCCAGGTGATCGTGCGCCGGCACACGCGAGCCGACGAAGAATCCGGGTTGGCCGAGCTGATCGGCGGGCAAGTCGTCGGCCGGCACGCTGCGCTGAGCGCTGCGCTCGTGCTCGCGACGGGAACGGTTCTCGCCGGCACCGCACTGTCTGCGATCGGGCTGTGCCTCGTCGGCGCGCCGGTGAGCGGTGCCGTGGACTTCGGCTTGTGCCTGACGGTCGTGGGATTGACGGGCGCCGGGATCGCAGCAGTCAGCGTGCAGATGGCGGCCAGCACCTGCGGCACCGGGCAGCTCGGTCTCGGTGCGCTCGGCATCCTTTACCTGGTTCGCATGATCGGTGACACGACCGATCCAGGGCTGAGTTGGCTCAGCTCGATCGGATGGGCGGAGAAGTCGGCACCGTTTGCGCAGAACAACTATTGGATCGTCGTGCCCGGCCTGATCGTCTTCGCGCTCCTGGTGCAGGCGGCCTACCTCCTTCTGGACCGCAGAGACCTCGGCGCCGGCCTCGTGCCACCGCGTCGGGGGCGGGCGAGCGGACGGATCCGGGGAGCTCCCGGCCTGACGTGGCGGCTGTTGCGCGGCACGGTCGCCGGGTGGCTGGTGTGATTCGGTCTGCTCGGGCTCGTCGTGGGCAGCCTGAGCAGCACTCTGACGGAGTCGGCAGACTCCGCGGTGCAGAACATGCTCCGTACGCTCGGTGGCGGGCATGGCTCCTTCATCAACCTCTATCTGGCGACCGAGATCTCGGTCTGTGCGCTGATCGCGACGGCAGCCGGCATCGCCGTCACCGGCCACCTCGCCGCGGAGGAACGCGCTCGACGGCTGGATCAGCTGCTCGCCACCCCGCTGAGCCGCCGGCGGCTGCGTAGTTCGGTGGTCTTCTCTCTCTGCCGGCGTGGGCGCGCACGTGGTCACCCTTCGACCATCTCGCCACCTTCCCGGCGAGCCACCTCGATGTCGCGACGATCTCTGCGACGACGATCGTCGCCGTGCTCTTGACCACGGCAGGCAGCTACTTGTTCACGCGGCGCCAGATCGACTGAGAAGCAACGCATTTCGCACATTTCTGGGTTCCGGGACTTTGGTCCATGTCGGACGGATTGCGCACCGGCGACAGTGGATAGGTTCGAACAACCGTGTCGGACCATCACTTTCGCACTGTGGCCCAAGGAGCTCACCATGTTCACGTCCACCACCTCGGCAAAGCCTTCGCGGCGGCACAGAAGGGAGGGCTGCGAAGCCGCCGAACCGGTGAGCCGGGCCGCGTGGTTCCAACTTGTCCTCGTGACAGTCGGATTCGCGATCAACTTCTGGGCGTGGGCGCTGATCAGCCCGCTCGGACCGCTCTTCAGTCCTGACAGGAACAAGCTCGCTCCGGCGGCCTACGACAAGGCCCTGCACTGGTTGCCGTTCAGCGACCACCACCCGCTCACCGCCGGACAGGCGAGTCTGCTGGTCGCCGTTCCGGTGGTCGTCGGGTCGATCGGCCGGATCCCGGTCGGTGCGCTCACCGACAAGTACGGCGGCCGCGTGATGTTCCCGCTGGTTTCCGCGGCCACCATCGCACCGGTTCTGGTGCTCGGCTTCTGGGCGCAGACCTCGTATGTGGCGATGCTGGTCGCCGGCGTGTTCCTCGGCATCGGCGGCACGTCGTTCGCGGTGGGTGTGCCCTTCGTCAACGGCTGGTTCCCTCCGGCGAAGCGCGGTATGGCGCTCGGTGTCTTCGGCGTCGGCATGGGTGGCACAGCGATCAGCGCATTCACGACGGTGAGCCTCTTCAAGACACACGGCGGGGCGACACCGTTCGTCGTCGTCGCCGTCGCGCTGGCGCTCTATGCCGTCACCGCCCGCCTGCTCCGGCGCGACGCGCCGGGGCGCGTCATCCCGAAGACACCGCTGGTCAAACGGCTCGTCGGCACCGCGAAACTTCCGGTCACCTGGCAGGCCGGGCTGCTGTACACGGTCGGCTTCGGCGGCTATGTGGCGTTCTCGGTCTTCCTGCCGCTCTACCTGAAGAACACCTACACGCTCACGGCGGCGGATGCAGCGACCAGGATGGCCGGGTTCGTCGTCGTCGCGGTGATCATGCGGCCAGTCGGTGGCACGCTGGCTGACCGGCTCGGCTCCGTCCCCGTTCTCGCGAGCTGCTTCGCACTCGTGGCTGGGTGCGCGGCCATCGCGGCCGGGGAACCTCCGCTGCAGGGTTACGGGACTCCCGTGTTCCTGGCCCTGGCCGCGGCGCTGGGTGCCGCGTCGGGGGCGACGTTCGCGTTCATCGCCCAGGTAACTGACCAGGCCCGGGTCGGCGGAGTCACCGGACTCGTCGGTGCAGCCGGTGGCCTGGGCGGTTTCGTGCCGCCGTTGGTGATGGCGTACATCTACAGCACCACGCGCTCGTACTCCGTCGGAATGTGGTTGCTCGCCGTCTGCTCGATCGGAACTCTCGTGCTGGCACTGACGGTTGTCCGTCGTACCGTGCACGGGACTGCGGCACTGGACGGTGGCGGCGTCGTACCGCATCGTCCGCTGGCACGACACCCCGGGACCAAAGACCCTGTCGACCAAGGCAGTTCAGAAGCGATTCTGTGACCATGCAGACATCGACACACTCACGCACCCAGCAACTGACCACCGAGCAGTGCATTGACCTGCTCACGAAGGCCCCGGTGGGCCGGCTCGGCGTGGTCGTCGCCGGACGTCCGGAGATCTACCCGGTCAACCACTCCGTCCACGAGGGCGACATCCTCTTCCGGACGGGCTCGGGCACCAAGCTGGACGCCGCAGTCGGCGAGCACGTCTGCTTCGAGGCCGACGGCTTCGACGCCGAGACCGAGACAGCATGGAGTGTGGTCGTGACCGGTGTCGCGACCGAGGTTGCTCGACTGCATGAGGTCCTGGACCTGTTGCGACTGCCGGTCTTCCCCTGGGAGCCGGGTGCGAAGCCTCACTTGGTGCGGATCCACCCGGAGACGCTCACCGGCCGTAGTTTCGGCGCCGTCGACCTGTTGCGTACCTTCGCGACCTGACGGCCTCGGGGGTGGACACTCGGTTTGTGAAGACGCAACCCGCGATCCGCGCACGGCATCTCGACGTGTCGCTGCACAGCCACCCGGTCTTGCACGACCTCACGTTCGACGTGCCCGCGGGTGCGGTGGTGGGCCTCATGGGTCCCTCCGGGTGCGGCAAGACGACGCTGATGCGCTCGATCGTCGGCGTACAACGCGTGGCGTCAGGCGAACTCACCGTTCTCGGGCAGCAGCCCGGGTCTGCCGCTCTGCAACATCAAGTCGGATACGTCACTCAGGCGGTGAGCGTCTACCGCGAGTTGACTGTGTCGCAGAACGCGACGTATTTCGCGGCACTGCAAGGGCATTCGCGGGAGAGCGCCGACCGGGCTGTCGCAGCTGTGGGGCTCGCCGACCTGGCCGGGCATCGGGTGGATCGGCTGTCCGGCGGGCAGGCGAGCCGCGCGTCACTTGCTTGTGCGCTCGTCGGTGCGCCGGCGCTGCTGGTGCTCGACGAGCCGACGGTTGGTCTCGACCCCGTCACCCGCGAGGAGATCTGGCGTCAGCTGCAGTCGATGGCTGCGCAGGGCGCGACGTTGCTCGTCTCGAGTCATGTGATGGACGAAGCCGCGCGGTGCGACAGCGTGCTGCTGTTGCGCGACGGCCGGTTGCTCGCCCAGCTGTCTCCTGCCGAACTGCTCGACCGAACCGCCGCGTCGTCATACGACGAGGCGTTCCTGCGGCTCATCCGCTCCGGGGAAACAACGTGAACGCGCGGATCCTCGGCGCCACCATTCGCCGCATCCTGCAGCAGCTGCGTGCCGACCCACGCACTGTGGCGCTGATCGTCGTGGTGCCGGCTCTGCTGTTGACGCTGCTCTATTTCGTGTATGGCGGCGGCACCGTGTTCAATCGAATCGCACTGACAATGCTCGGCATCCTTCCGATGTTGGTGATGTTCCTGGTCACCTCGGTGGCGATGCTGCGCGAACGGACCTCCGGCACGCTGGAGCGCCTGTTGACAACCCCGCTACACCGTGCGGATCTCCTGGCTGGATATGGCATCTCGTTCACCCTGGCCGCCACCGTCCAGTCCGTCGTGCTGGTGGCCGTGAGTGTGTGGGGACTCGCCGTGACCACGGCCGGCCCGATCGTCTGGGTGCTGCTGGTCGCCGCGGTCTCCGCGGCGGTCGGGGTGGCCACCGGCTTGTTGGCCAGCGCCTTCGCACGCACGGAGTTCCAGGCCGTCCAGTTCATGCCGCTGGTGATCGGTCCCCAGATCTACCTGTGCGGTCTGCTCGTTCCGCACAACTCGATGCCGCGCGGCCTGCAGGTGTTCGCCGACATACTGCCGATGACGTATGCCGTCCGTGCGCTCGACGCCATCGGCGATCAGACGTCACCTACCGGGGATGTGCTGCGGAACGTCGCGGTGCTCACGGTGTTCGCGCTGGCGGCCCTCGCGCTCGGTGCTGTCTCGATGCCCCGTCGTACTCGCTGAATGACGACGACGCTTGCCGAGAAGTTACCGATCTCTCTCATCAGGAGCGCACACACGTTGCCCCGGCCATGGACCTTGGTCGCTGTTTCTCAGGAGAGATTGATCTGGCGAAGGTCATTGTGCTTTGGGGACTTTCGTCCTCACGTGGGAGCCCGTGGCAGTTGGAACATAGTAGTGGGACCAACGAGGTCCCTCCGTTCAAACTCAAGGAGAAGGCCATGCGTTCCACACTCGACAGACTCGTCTCATGGATGGGACTCGGGCTCGCTGTCGTCCTGCTCGTCGCCGGTGGGATGCTCACATGGGCCCACAACTTCATCGGCAACGAGGTGCACCAGCAACTCTCGTCGCAGGCGATCACGATGCCCGGCGGCCCTGCGCTCACCACGCAGGACATGAAGGACAACCTCGGCAAGTACGCCGGTCAGACGATGACCACAGGTCCGCAGGCCAAGGCTTACGCCAACCACTTCATCCTCGCCCACATGAACGAGGCGGCGAAGGGGCAGACGTACGCCCAGGTGAGCGCGGCGCAGATGGCTGCTGCGAAGGCCAACCCGAACTCTGCGCAGACCCAGCAGCTCACCGAGCTCAAGACCACCCTCTTCCAGGGCGACACCCTCCGTGGCCTGCTGCTCTACGGTTACGCATTCGCAACCATCGGCACGATCGCCGGGTATGCCGCGATCGCGGCCTTCGCCGGTGCGGCACTGATGCTGGCGCTCGCGGCGTTCGGTCTGCGGCACGCGGCACTCGCCCGGCGGGAGTCGGTCGTCGCAACGCGCGTCTCGGGGAAGGCCGTCCCGCACACCGTGTAGTACCGATCGGGTTGTAGTACATATCGAACCCGCCACGAGACCTGATGGTCTCGGGGCGGGGTCTCTGTGCACATGCTGTATTTCATTGGGCCGCCAGGAGGTTCGCGAGCACACGCCTACCGGCTCTCCGCCAGTTCTCGTTTCCCAGCGGGATCCGAAGTCACCTAGGGTGCGCTACTGAAGCCTCCGGCTGCTGGTCGATCTTGTCCCGCCGGGGCCCGGGACCTTCGGCCCTGACCGCCAGATCGTGCCCGGCACAGCCTGGAGACATGACACAGACACACGCACAAACAGAGCAAACCACCGACCATCAGCTGAAGACCGTTGTCACGGAAGAACTTTCGTGGGCCTCCAATGTCAACGCCGACCACGTCGGCGTGTCGGTGAACGGGGGTGCGATCACCCTGTCGGGGGAGGTGAGCACTTACCCCGAGAAGACAGCCGCAGTCGCTGCGGCTCTGCGGGTCGCGGGCGTGACCTCCGTCGCCGACGAGATCGTGGTCCGATCCCGCCGCACCGACCGCGACGACACCGGGATCGCCACGCACGCCCGACAGGCACTCCAAAGCAGTTCCTCTGTGCCGCACACCGTGCAGGCCGTCGTCCATGACCACCAGGTCACGCTCACGGGTTCAGTTCCGTGGAACTACCAACGCAAGATCGCCGGCCGGCTGATGGAGAACCTGCCAGGTGTCTACTCAGTGCAGAACGACATCAAGATCGTCCCGCAACTTCCTTTCGCCACAGACACGGCGAAGAAGAACAACCGAGCGGCCCTGGTTCGCAGCGCCCAGGTCGAAGCCGACCACATCCACGTCAATACGAACGGCACCGAGATCGAGTTGACCGGAACCGCTCGGACGTGGGCTGAACGCAGCCAGGCCGCTCACATTGCGTGGAACACGCCCGGTGTCACGAAGGTGCACAACAACCTTCACATCGCTCCGTGAACCGCTGACCCGCCACGGGCCGGTCGCTTCTTCTCGTCCTCGAGCGCGGCCGGCCCGCGGCGCAATGTCAGGACCGGGCCGAATGCAGTTTCATGTCTCCAGACCACACCTTGACCGGTGCTCCTGCGTCGAAGGTCCCGGACAGTCCGGGCGGTAACCGCGACGCTTGAGGCTCAGCGTCGCGTCAGGAGTTTGCCGAGTTCGGCGTCCCATGCACGCAATCGACGTCGGTCGAGCTGCCACCGTAGAAGTCGGTGTGCTCCGTAGGCGGCGAGGCAGACGTCCACCGCGGCATTGATGATGAGCATGCTCGTGTCGAGCGCACGTGAGCCGCGGGGCCGCGCAGCCGTAACACGGTCGCCAGACGCTGTCGCCCATATACGGATCTTGGAACCCCGGCGGGGTGCGGCGACAACTCTCACCGACTCGCGTCGGACAAAACCCGTGCTGGTGATCCAATGCACCTGAACGGCATACATCCGGTGGAAGTCGACCGCGGGGGAGGACCCGACAACAACCGGCGCCTCCGCCACGTGTTCCATCACGGCGGTCGTGGGCGCCATGGTTGGTAACTGCCAACTGTCGACGATGGCCGGCACGACGGCGATGCTGACGACGGGAATGGTCAGCAGCGCGGCGACGAACTATGCCCATGCTGAGATCTGCTGCAGCCGGTCACTCTTCCGGCACAGTGGGTTGCGGCGCAACGGCACACCTCCGGTGCGACGGCGCAACCACCACGTATGGATCACGGTCTTCTTCATGACGACCTGCGGCGAGCACGACGTGACACCGTGACTCGTCGGGACCGTGACGCGTCTGGCTCAGGGAGTGACGCGAATGTTTTTGTGCACATTCGTCACCCCTGGGGTTTTCCAGGCAACGTCGGCGGCTTGTTGCGCTCGGCGGTCTTCGCCGCAAACGGCAGCTGCGGGACGACCACGCCGCCATGATGCTGGTCCCGGCCGTGCTGTGTTATACGCCGCCGAGAGAGCGGGGACGTTCGTCCCTACGACTGCGGCGCAGGGCAGACCAGAGTGATCACTGGAAACCAGCCATGAGAGGAAACCAGCAATGAGTGACAAGAAGCGCGTCGTCGTCGGAGTCGACGGATCGGCGGACGGAGACAAGGCGGTGCTCTGGGCGGCCGATTACGCCGAGCAGATCGGCGCGGATCTCGTCCTGGTGACCGCGTGGCAGTGGCCGTCGTCGTATGGCGCTCCCGTCGTCTGGCCGGACTTCAGACCCGGCGAGGAGGCACGAACCGTCCTCCAGAAGGTCAAGGCGAACGTCCCGCAAGGGCACGCCGTGGTCGAGGCCGTGGTGTACGAGGGCCGGGCCGGAAGGGTGCTGGTCGAGGCGGCGAAGCACGCGGCGGCGCTGGTCGTCGGTAGCCAGGGCCACGGTGCCGTGGCGGAGGCGTTGCTCGGGTCAGTGAGTGCTTACTGCGTCCGGCACGCGCACTGCCCGGTCGTCGTAGTCAGGTGACGGCGGGAGGACGGCGGAGGTCTACCGCTCAGCGAGCTGGGTGTGTCGTCCGCCGTCCGCCGGCATCGGCAGTACGACCACTGGACAAGCCGCCATTCGTGAGCAGTACTCGCTCGTCGATCCGAGCGCCGCGTGGCGGACCGAGCCGACGCCGTGGCTGCCGATGACGAGCAGGCTCGCATGCTCGGACCGGGTCACGAGGACCTCCTCCGGGTTGCCCGTCTCGATCTCCTCACAGACCAGGGGGCTGTCGGCCAGGCCGGCGCAGGCCTGCTGGACGACGCGCGCCTGGAGTTCCTCCGCGGCGTGACGAGTGCCGACGCCGTTCGAACCGGTCCGCCATACAGTGACGGCTTCGATGGCGCAGTCGCGCAGAGCGGCCTCGTCGATGGCCCAGCGCATCGCCCTGAGCGAGCCCGCTGACCCATCGACACCGACGACGATGACGCGGCTGTGGTGCTCGGTCGGCATGTCCGTCTCCCTTCCTGTTCAGCGCCGGAGCGCGGACTGTTCCTTGAGGAACTCGTCCAGGTCGATCTGTCCCCGTGCGAGACGCAGTCGCAACTCACGCTCTGCCTCGGAGAAAGGTTCCTGCGAGCGGTCCCGGTAGGTCATCTGGATCAGCATGACTGTGCACACGAGGAGCGCGACACCGACCACGATCCCGCAAATCGCCATCCACGTGCCGGCGCCGTGAACGCCGTCTGCCCAACTCATCATTACGAACCTCCCGCTGAACGGTTTGTGATCAGTCTGGGCCTCGGATGCCGATCGCCACAGGGTCGAAGGTCCTGACGTGCCCATAGCCGTTCCTGAGGGGGTTGAGAAGTTTCGCCCCGAGGATTGAACGAAGCTCCGGAAAGGAATCCACCATGATCGCCGCTCTTCGCAATGCACGTCGGGTCAGCCGTGCTTCGCTGGGTCTGGGCGCCATCGCCGCACTCGCACTCACCGCACATCTCGCGGTCGACGCGCCCGCGAGTTCGGCGTCGACGAAACCCTCGACGACCCGGTCGATACCGGTCACACCGACGCCGACGGGGACATCGACGTCCTCACGGACTTCGTCGGACGATTCGTCCTCATCGTCAGCCCGCACGTCCCAGTCGGCATCTTCGCCGGCCCGTACGTTCAGCCCGGCCCCTTCGGTGAGCGCGCCCTCGTCGACTCAGGCAACGCACGCTCAGTCGCATTCGTCATGACCGGATCCGTCGAGTTCCGCGCGCTCGGTGTCGACTGCCGGATTGTGGCGACCGACAAGAGCACACTGACTGCCGCCCGGGATCTCGCGATCGGCTGGTTGGACCAGCTCGATGCCACGGCGTCGCGGTTTCGCGCGGACTCCGAGGTGATGCAGTTGGCAGCGATGCCGTCCGCAGACCGGACGATCACCGCTCCCGCCAGTCCGCTCCTGCGGTCGCTGATCCAGGACGCGTTGTGGGCGGTAGAGGTGACGGACGGCTTGGTCGACCCGACGCTCGGCCGCGCCATGGAGGCCAACAGGTATGACGCCGACTTCGACGTCATACGCTCTCGGCAAGAGGGTGAAAGTGGTTCCACAGCAAGGGAATCCACGCCCCCGGTGAGCACGTTGCTGGACCTGAGCCTCGACCCGGCGGCGGGCACCGTCACCTTCGCGACCGGCACGTTGATCGATCTGGGGGCGACGGGCAAGGCGACGGCTGCGGATCGGATCGCCGCAGACCTCGCGGCAGAGGAACCCGGTGGCTTCCTGGTCGATCTGGGCGGTGACCTCGCGGTCGCCGGTGAACCACCCACTGGCGGCTGGGTGATCTCCACCGATAACAGTGCGGGTGCCGAGAATGCGCGCATCACGATCACCGGACACGGTGTCGCAACCTCCGGCACCGATCGACGCCGTTGGCAGGTGGGCGGATCCACGCGGCACCATCTGCTCGACCCGGCGACCGGCCGACCGGTGCCGCGCACCTGGTGGCGGGTGAGTTGCGTCGCCGTGTCCGCACTCGAGGCGAACACCGCGACGACGGCCGCCGTAGTGCTCGGCGATGCGGCGGTCGCCTGGCTGACCAGCCGGGGCATCCCTGCCCGCCTGGTGTCCGAGCAGGGTCAGGTGCGCTTCACCCCCGGCTGGCCCCGCGTCTTTCTGAGCGAGCGGGCGTCCGCATGAGCGAGCGAAGCGAGCGACCCGACAGGCACAGGGCGAATGGGGACTCCCGACGAAGGAGGGCGTCCGCATGAGCTTGCTTTGGTATCTGTCGCGGGCGACGGGCGTGATCAGCATCGTGATGATGACGACGGTCATGGTGCTCGGCCTGTTGCTCTCCGGCGCTCGTCGCAGTGCCGGCACCCGTACGACGATCGTGCAGGCCGTTCACCGCAGCCTGGCACTCGGCATGCTGGCCTTCCTCGTGCTGCACATCGCGACCGCGATCATCGACACCTACGTGCACATCGGTGTCGTCGCCGCGGTGCTGCCGTTCACGTCGTCATACCGCCGATTCGCCGTCGGGCTCGGTGCGCTCGGTTCCGATGTGCTGATCGCCGTCGTCGTGACGTCCTTGCTGCGGCGCCGGCTCAGTGAGCGCGTCTGGCGCCTGGTGCACCGGGCCAGCTTCGTGATGTGGCCGCTGACGCTGTGGCACGGCATCTCGATGAGCACCGGGAACGAGCCGTTGCTCCGCTTCATCACGATCGGCTGCGGCGTCATCGGCACGGCCGCGGTGCTGTGGCGGCTGGTCGGGACCCATCACGACAGCGCCCGCCGGCGCGAAGTCCTACGGCAGGAGTGGACATGAACCTGATCGACTTGCTCGAAGAGGCCGGGTTGACCGGCCGTGGCGGTGCGATGTTCCCGACCAGCGTCAAGCTGCGGGCCGCCTTCGACGCACGCGCCGACCTGATCGTCAACGCTTGTGACGGAGAAGTCGGCACGCACAAGGATGCGATGGTCGTCGCGGAGCATCTGCGCGAGCTCGAGCACGGAGCCGGGCTCGTTGCCCGGAAGGTCCACTGGGCGGCCCACCGCGGCAGCGACACCGAGGACCGTCTCCTGGACGCCGGCCTGCCCGTCCTGTCGCTGCCGGCACGGTATGTCGCCTCGGAGGAGTCGGCGTTGGTCAACCTGCTGCACGGAGGGCTGGCTCGCCCCGTCATGCGACGCGCGCCGATCGCGCGTGGTGCAAGGGACTCGCGGGGCCGCCGCCTGCCTCCGACGTTGGTGCTGAACGCCGAGACCGTATGGCGGATCGGTCAGATCGAGCGGTACGGGCCGGGCTGGTTCCGCAGTGTGGGAACGCCGGACGAGCCGGGCCCGCGACTAGTCACCATCGGCGGCAGTGTCGAACGGCCCGGTGTGTATGAGACCGCCGCGGGTGTTCCGCTGCGTGAATTGCTCACAGCGGCAGGCGCTTTCGCCGTCGGTGCGGTTGGCCTCGGCGGTCTCGGCGGCGGCTGGCTCAGCGCCGGTGACGCATGGTCGGAGACGTGGTCGGACGCCGCGCTGGCCGCGCACGGATTGCGCACGGGTACCGGTGCGATCAGTGTCCTCGAGCACTCGGCGTGCCCGCTGCTGCACGTGGCGCAGTTGGCACGTTTTGCCGCGGGGGAGTCCGCCGGGCAGTGCGGCCCGTGCATGTTCGGCGTGCCCGCGGTGGCCGCGCAGGTCGCTCGACTTGCCGACGGCGTGCTGCCTTCCGCCGAGTTCGCGCAGCTGCAGCAACGACTCCAGCTGTTGTCGGGCCGCGGTGCGTGCCGGTACCCGGATGGCGTCGCCGGATTCCTCTCGTCAGCGCTGCGTACCTTCCGGGCCGACGTGAGCGCGCACCTCGCCGGAGCCTGCATCGTGATGAAGGAGCGGGCCGGTGCGGCCGGCTAGGCGGCGGCCGGTCGAGGTCGTCGTCGACCGGGTCGCCTGCACCGCGCACGGTGTCTGCGCGGTCATGTCGGACGGGGCGGTCGAGCTCGACGAGTTCGGCTACCCGATTCCCTCCCGGCTGACCCTGACCCCCGACGAGGCGCGTGTGCTGGTGGAGGCGTGCCCCGCCCGCGCGCTGCTGCTGGGTCGCAACGCCTGACGTCATACGGCGCCTGACGTCATACGGCGTTCGCGGGCAGTGTCACCGTGACGGTGGTGTCACCCGGCACACTCGCAATGTCGAGACCTCCGTCGTGTGATCGGGCGACGGCGTGCACGATTGCCAGCCCCAGCCCCGTGCTGTCCGGACTGTCCTGCCGGTGTCGCGACCGCGCGAAACGAAGATGCGCCAGGTCGAGGAGTTCGGGCGGGAATCCGGGGCCGGTGTCGTGGACCCGGAGCGAGACCTGACCGCCGTCCTCCTGCAGGGCACAACGGGCGGCGGTGCCCTCAGGCGTGTGCAGCCGCACGTTCGTGATCAGGTTGCTGACCAGCCGCCGCAACTGCTCCTCCTCACCGCGCACGATGACCGGGCGCTCCGGCACGTCCATGGACCAGTGGTGGCTCGGGGCAGCGACCCGCGCATCGTCCACGGCCTCGAGCACGAGCCTGGTCAGATCGACGTCCTGCGGGTGCGCGGCGCGCGCCTGATCCAGCCGCGCGAGGAGCAGGAGGTCGTTGACGATGCTGCTCATCCGACCTGTCTCGTCGCCGATGCGGCGCAACGACCGATGGACCTCCGGGGGCAGGGCGACCGACGACATGTACTCCCGCAACAACTCGGCGTGGCTGCGTGCGACGGCGAGCGGCGTACGTAACTCGTGGCTGGCGTCGGCGGCGAAGTCGCGCAGTCGCCGCTCGCTCTCGTCGCGCTGCTGCAGCGCCAGGTCCACGTGCCCCAGCATCGCGTTCATCGCCCTACCGACCTGTGCGACCTCCGTCGGTTCGAGCATTTCCTCGGCCCGCACGGGGATGCGGCTCTGACCGGACTCCAACGGCAACTCGGTGACTCGTCTGGCGACCGTGGCCAGGTGCTGCAACGGTCGCATCGACCGGCGGACCGCGAACGCTCCCACAGCTGCGACAAGCACGACCGCCGCGGCGAGCGCCGCGACCTCGAGGACGATCAGCTCCCGGATCGTGTGGTTGACCCGTTCCTGCGGCACCCCGGTCACCAGTTCGGCACCATTTCGGGTGTGAAGGGTGAGCACGCGGTAGTCGCCCAGCGTCGGTAGATGGGCCGTCGCCGGATGGTCGGTGCCGGCCACGTGTTGGACCGCGGTGCGATCGGCGCGCGTCGGCAGATGATCACCGTCCAGGTCCGCTGCCACGACGAGGTCGGTCATCACGCCATGCGAGATGTGCCCGGTGATCGTGCCGGGTGGCAGTCCCGCGTTGTTGTCGCTGAGATTGTCGGAGTCGCGGTCATTGCTGCCGGGCGCCTTGAGGGTGACGTTGCGCGCCGCGGCCTGGTGCAGTTCACTGTCCAACTGGCTCATCAGGAATGCTCGTATGCCGATCGTCCCGGCGAGGCCTGCGACAGCGCCGCCGAGCAGCACCAGGCCGGCGAGGAGCAGCGCCAGTCGCGAGGTCAGGGTCTTCGGGACGATCCTCATGTCAGCGGCGGCCGCATGACGTATCCGGCTCCGCGCACGGTGTGGATCAGGGGCTCCATGCCGTCGAGGTCGACTTTCTTGCGCAGGTAGCTGACGTAGAGCTCGACCACGTGCAGCGTGCCGTCGAAGTCGGCGCCCCAGACCTTCCGCAGCAGTTCCTCCTTGGACAGCACGCGGCGCTGGTGTGCCGCGAAGTATCGCAAGAGGGTGAACTCCGTGGCCGTGAGCTGCAGCGAGCGCCCCGCGCGGCGTGCTTCGTGGGCCTCGACGTCGACGACCAGGTCGGCGACCTGCAGCTGCGATCCCCGGCGTTGGCGCAGCAGGCCGACTCGGCGCATCAACCCACGAGAACGGGCCAGCACCTCGGACAGGTCGAAGGGTTTGGTGATGTAGTCGTCCCCACCGATGTCGATGCCGTGGACCCGGTCCTCCGGAGTGTCGCGCGCTGTCAGGAACAGCGCCGCGACCTGCGGGTTGCGTGCCCGCAAGGTGCCGAGCAGTTCGAACCCGTCACCGTCCGGCAGCATCACGTCCAACACCACGAGGTCCGGGGCCGACAGTCGGAAGACCTCGGTCGCCTGCGCCACAGTGCCCACGCTCTCGGCCTGCCAGCCACGGAATCCGAAGGCGGCGACCAGTGCCTCCGCCAGGCCTGTCTCGTCCTCCACCACGAGAACCCGCAACGGGCGGCCGTCCGGTGCCAGCGGTGGGGGATCATCGGCAACAGCCATGACGTCACGATATCTGCGGAATGTATGCCGAAACCCTGGTTCCAGCCGTCATGACGGAATGGTGATGCAAACGTCAGGCGGCTCAGAGGAAACCCAGAGGAACGGCCGGAAAGGTCGTACTCGGCACAACCGCATCGTGGGCTTCATCCGATCGCGGACCTCAACCGATGCGAAAGGCTGCATGATGCCCCGGACCCGGGTGTCCACGCACCGCCGCGGAGGCCGGCGCTCGGCCCGACTGACCGGGTCGGTCGCCGGAGCCGCGCTCGCCGTCGCGGCATTGGTTGCGGCGTGCGGCTCGCCCGCGTCGGTTCATCGGTCGGTTGCCACCACAGCGGCCGCCTCCCGGACTTCCTCCGCCGGGCCGAGCGCACCGGCCGTCGTGCACATCGCAGCCACCTCGAGCCCGCTGCGATTGCGGACGCCGCTGGCCCGACCCGCGGTCGCCGTGACCGGCGGCCACATCCTGGTCGCCGGAGGGCTGACCGACAAGGGTGAGAGCACCTCCGGCGTCGAGGTCATCGACCCCGGGCGGGGGACGGTGCGGGCGGACGGACGACTGTCGCAGCCCATCCACGACGCCGCCGGCATCATCGCCGGCGGTCACCCGTTCGTCGCCGGCGGCGGAACGCAATCGGTTTCGGACGTCGTGCAACGGATCATTCCTGGCGGCAACGGTTCTCAGGCAGGTCGACTCCCCACGCCACGGGCCGACCTGGCCGGTATCAGCACTGCCACCGCCGCGTACCTGATCGGTGGGTATGACGGCAGCCGTGGCCTCCCGCAGGTACTGCGCACGGCGGACGGGACCCGCTACCAGGTGGTGGCCGACCTCCCGGTTCCCGTGCGCTACCCGGCGGTCGCCCGGTGGGGGTCGGCGATCTGGGTCTTCGGCGGTGAGCACGACGGGCGGCTGACCGACGTCATACAACGAATCGACCTGAAGACGTCCCGTGCAACGGTCGCCGGGCGACTCCCGGCGCCGCTGGGCCATGCCGGAGCATTCGTGATCGACGGTCAGCTGCTCGTCGCCGGCGGCAAGACGCGGCTCACACCGGCCGACACCGAGACCGCCCAGGTGCTCGCGTTCGACCCACGCACCCGGACCACCCACCGGGTCGGAACCTTGCCGGCACCTGTGTCCGACTTCGGGGTCGCAGTCCTGCACGGCATCGGATATCTCGTCGGTGGTGAACACGGAGGGCCGGTGAGGAGCATCATGAGCCTGCAGATCAACGGAGGGCACGCATGAATCACGTAGCGACCATGGCGGATCCAGGTCGCCGGCGTCGGACGGTGGTCGGCGCCTGCGTGACGGTGGCGCTTGCCCTGGGCCTGATCAGCGGATGCACCAGCGGTAGCGCACCGCACGCGGCGAAGACCTCGGCGCCCGTGCCGGTGGTAGCCCACACATCGCACCGGGCGCCGCAGACCTACCTCGACACGTTGGCCGCCAAGGTCAAGGGGGCGGGTCACTTGCAGCCGGGATCCGATCCGGCTGCGCTGCCTTTCCCGATCCTGATCGCCGACAAGCTCAACAACCGGCTGATCATCGTCGACCCGCACGGTCGGCTCATCTGGCAGTACCCGCAACGGGGCGACCTGAAGAAGGGCCAGACCTTCAAGATCCCCGACGATGCGTTCTTCACCCCGGACGGGACGAAGATCATCGCCACCGAAGAGGACGACAGCATCATCCGGGTCATCGACATCCGCACCCGCCGGGTGACCTTCCACTACGGCCACTCGGGTCATCCCGGCTCCGCGACCGGCTACGTGCACAATCCGGACGATGCGCTGATGCTGCCCGACGGCACGGTGGTCAGCGCCGACATCATCAACTGTCGGTGGATCGCCATCTCGCAGCGGACCAAGAGCATTCAGCGCCAGTTCGGCCGCACCGGCGACTGCCTGCACAATCCGCCTGCGACATACGGCAGCCCGAACGGCGCCTTCCCGCTGACCGACGGCAACTTCCTGATCACCGAGATCAACGGCAGCTGGGTGGACGAGGTCACCCCGAAGGGCGCGGTGAAGTGGAGTGCGCACCTACCCTCGATCGCCTACCCGTCGGACAGCAACGAGGTCCGGCCAGGGGTCTACCTGACCGTGGACTACTCGACGCCCGGCCAGGTGGTGGAGTTCAACAAGACCGGGAAGATCCTGTGGCGTTACGCGCCGCGAGGCGCCGCCGCGCTGAATCACCCGTCCCTCGCGCTGCCGCTACCCAACGGCAACGTCCTGCTCAACGACGACTACAACCACCGGGTCATCGTGATCGACCGGCACAGCGACAAGATCGTCTGGCAGTACGGCGTCGACCATGTGAGTGGCAGAGCAGCAGGCGAACTGGACAACCCGGACGGCGTCGACCTGTCGCCACCGCACTCGCTGATGATGACCCACGCTGCGACTGTCGGTCACCCGTGACGGATCGGCAGCGCCGCCGTTCGCTGAGAGGACGCGAAGTGCCGTTGGCGCAATCAGCGCCGAGCAGAGCAGACGTAAGAGATGATCGCGCCCCCCTCTCGGAAAACCCGGCTGAAGACTCGTGCAGTGCGGGTCGCCATCGACGAGTTGACTGATCGCACACCGCGCTTCGATCCTGTGGCGCCCCGCGTCGGAGGGCCTGCCGGTAACGCCCGGCTGACCGCATGGACCGGTCTTGTCCTGCTGGTCCTTCTGGCGATCGAGGGTTTCACCATCCTTGATATCAACGGCCTGATCGACTGGCACATCGTGGTCGGCTTGCTCCTCGTTCCACCGGCGCTGGTCAAGGTCGGTACCACGGGGTGGCGCATCGTGCGGTACTACGCAGGCGACACGGCATACCGGCGAGCCGGCCCACCACAGTTGATGATGCGGATCCTCGGCCCGTTGGTCGTCTTCTTCACCCTGGCCGTGCTGGCGACCGGGATCCTCATCGGAGTGCAAGGGCCGGCCGAGCGGCACAGTGCCTTGCTCGGCGTGCCGGTGACGGCGTTGTTCCTGCACAAGGCCACGTTCTTCGCGTGGCTCGCGGTGATGACGATCCACGTGCTCGGCCGCACGATCCGTGCCGCCAAAGTCGTCGCGGGCCGGGAGCGGCGGCGAGTCGCAGGTGGGGCGGCCCGTCTCGCCGTCCTTACCGGTATGGCGGTTTGCAGCGTCGGCCTCGCGATGTTGCTCGCCGGGCCGTGGATCAGCGCGTGGCAGCAGCACGGTCCGCGGTTCCACCAGTAGGCCAGCAGGAGAACGGGTCCGGCACCGATGCGCCGAACCCGTTGTCGCGCAGTGACACCGCGGCGGTTCAGGTCCGCCGTAGCGCCGAGCAGTCACCCGGGATGCCTGGGTCGGGTCCACCGGGTTCCGCGGGCATACTGGCGACGACGCGACGCTGTGGGACATTGGAGGTCAGCTGTGGGTGAAAACGACACGGGCGAGGTCACGGCGAGTCTGGGGTCGACGGTGATCGCCCACAGTTGCCGCACGGTCTTTCTTGAGGGCAATCACAATTTTCCGATCTCCGACATCGACATGGACTGCTTGTCCCGGACGCGATTGAAAACGGTGTGCCCCTGGAAGGGCGTGGCATCGTATTACACCGTCTCCAACGGGGAGGAGACGAGCAAGAACGCTGCGTGGATCTACCTGCATCCTTCGCCCCTGGCTCGGAAGATCAAGGACCACGTCGCATTTGCTGGGAGCGTGCGCGTGTACCCGGCGGGACCGCCGGTCGTCGGTCACTGAGCGGAGGGTGGCGCGCGCCAACGTCGTCGACGGAGCACGGGAGCCCGCTGCGGGCTATTGCTGGAGCCGGTGACAGGAGTCGAACCTGACTCACGGAGCCATCATTAGGCACCTGACCTGCGACGGGGCAAAAAAGCAGTGATTAGGGCGCCCTATTCGTGCCTTAGCGATTCTTAGCTTCCCGCGCTCCCGCGACGTCTGTGCCTAGTCGCACATCGGAGGCCCTGTGTGCCGGCACAACAATACGCTCGGCTGTCATCGGCGCCGCACATCTTCGGCCTTCCAGGCTTCCAACACGCTCAACGGCATCGCCCACCTGTGCTGCCGCTGCAGTTGGGCAGGCGATTCCCGGACGTCGCTCGGCGACCGACGTGTCCTTAGGTGTGATCGAGAGCGTCACGCTCGGACGGCTACCGGACCTGGGCGCCGAAACTAATTGGGGAACGTCGCGCAGCTGCTCGAGCTGCCGACCGCTACTGTCGCAGATGAGTACATCCGAGGAGGCGAATCGTCTCCGCCAAGGCGCGAACGCGATTCACAGCGCCGCCGAAGCCGCGATGCGTTACGAGCCTGTGGTCTTGTCGGGATGCCGACGCGGCGACGAAGCTGCCGCGGTTACGGTCACCTGGACTGCGTTGGCGAAGGACTCTGCCCTGGGTCGTGTCGGCGAAGTGTGCGGCCGGTAACTACGCGGCGGAATGACGCTCAGGGGCACTCGTGCGGTGGGGCAGCATGCGACCCTTTCCATCGGCAGATGGTCCGGCGGGGTTCGTAGCGTCCAAGGATCGGGTGCGGGTTGGAGAAGTCAGGGAGTCAGCGAACACGCTTGTCGTGCTGCGCATGGAGACGAAATCGACAAGTCGGTAGCAGCCTGATCTGACGGGTTAGTGGACGATCGGCGTGGGGAGGTCGCTCTCATTGAGGCGAATCAGCCGCTCAAGCTCAACGGCGTCGTAGACGGACGGAGCGTTCGTTGCGATGACGGTGGTGTCCCACATCCGAGTTCCGTCTGGGCGTGGTGTGATCAGCACGCCGACCGACCACACCTCCTCCGGATTCCTCCCGGAGCTCTCGAGGTACTGCTGACGGCGCACTTGAAGCCACGTCTTGTAGAACTCGCGGTGGTAGCCCGTTAACAGTGAATAAACGCTGAATGCCAGATGGACGTTGCCGTTATCGAGGATCGCGATTCGGTGCTGTGCCTTGAACGTGCCAGCGGGCGCGAGGGCGCAGTCATCGATGCGACGTAGGAGGGTGCGTCCAAGCTCAGCCCGGTAGGTGACGGCGTACCTGTCGATCTTCGCCAATGTCTCGAGACGGACTAATTCCTCTCCGGTGAAGTCGGTCTCGGCGATGTCGTCGAGGATCTGCCGAAATACTGCGTGGGCGGAGGTGTCGGAGGCGTGTGCTGGCTCGGTCGGGAGGGTGGGGCCGTCGAGTTGCATTGCGCCGGTCATTGCGATCCGCTCTTCAGGTGGTTCCGGCTTTGCGGCGGCATCCTTGTCTGCAAGGTCAAAGTACCGGTTCGTCTCTGTACCGATTGGGATCGGGTCCTCGTCGGCGACGCGGTGGACGTAGTCGACGACGGCGGCAGTCGAGCGGAGCTGGTTCCAGAGGAACTCCCAGTCGCGACGCGTGACGATCATGCCCCGTTTGCCAGTTTCGGCCTCGACGAGCACCTCATCGGGTACTTCTGCGTGGTCGAGGATTATGACGGGGACCCAGGCGATCGTTTCGCCGTCGAAGGCGACTTGGCGTCCACGGAGGTTCGTCAGCTTCACATCCGGCTTCGCTAGTGCGGTTCGGATCGTTCCACGCGCCTGTCTGAGACCGTCGACCGCCTTCTTGCAGAGCCACGATGCTTCGCGATCAGGATTCTCAGTGATGTTTTCGCGCGCTTTGACCTGGAGCGCGAGACCGCGATTAGCGGTGACGATGGTGCCGTCACCGATCTCGCGGGTCGCAGCGCCCTTCGTGGTCATTTCGGGCATGAAGATGAAGTCAGGAAGCCCCCAATCGGCGGCAGCTTCCAGGGCGGCCTGCTCGATGCCGATACCGAAATCCATACTCTCGACCGGCGGGGTCGCCTGCGGGATCTCACGACCGACAACCGCCGCGTCGTCGCGACGCAAAAGAATGAGGACGCCGTCGTCGTTGCGGTAGCTGGCGATGTTCAGGTCGGACGCGCCCAGCGCGGCACGCGCATATTGCTCGTCGGCCGGGTCGTCGAAGACTACAGGAAGCCAAACGCGTTCCTTGCCCGCCGGATTGAGCGCGTCGAGAGATCCGAACCGTTGGAGGAACGTCGGTGCGCTGACCGAGTTCTCGAGGCCGTCGATTAGACGCTCCGCGAGCACCAGAAGAACACGAGTGCGTTTGTCGAGGTTGTCGTCCATGTCGCTCGGCCATGGTTCAGCAGCGAAGATTGGATCAAACGGAACCTGCGGATTCACGCGCACTAGCCGTGCCAACTCGGGAGGGGCGGCATGGAATGTGAGGAGCTTCTTCTCAGGGACGGCGATGCCGGCGGCTTCGACCTCAATTGGTCCCAGGGTGACTCCGGACAGAGGCTCGAACACTGGATCCGCGCTCGAAGCCCAAGCGGTGACGAGAGCGACGCCGGATGTGATCAGCTGTCGGCAGGCGACGAGGTGAGACATCAGGCGGCCGACGACGTCGCGTCCTTGAGTGCCGCCCTGGAACGGCTGGAAGGACCGCACCACCGTCACTTGATCGGGCCGCAACCCGGGCAGCAGATCTGCAAGGACACGTGCGTCGAACTCCGCCGGGTCCGACAGCAGAGGCATCCGATGCAGATCGGAGTCGATCGACATACCCGGGCAGTTGATGCTCGCGGTTGCGTAGATGGCAGTGTTCATTGCCGCGGTGATCGATTGAATGAATGCCCGTGCATGTGTCTGCAGGGCGGCACCGGCTATGGACAGATCCGCCCGTGCATACACGCATCCGTAGCCGTCGCCCTCGATCTGGACACGCAGGTTGAACGCGTCGTATACGCCCAAGGAGTTCCAGGCGTCGAGCAGTTGCGTTCGCGCGGCGGCTGCCGCGGCGAGCCTGTCGCGGGCGGGCTGGAACGAGCCGGACGGGTCGGTCTGGTCAGTCGCGTCCACGGGTGCATCATGCCCGAGGGCACCGACAGGGACAGGCCGCCGATCTTTAAGTTCTGGACTGCAGCGCTGGCCAGGGCTTCGTCAAGTCGTCATCACCGGGCAAGGCGCGGACTCGCTCGAGACCTTCGCGGGTGGAAGCAGGCTCATCGAGATCTCGCCCGGAGTCCACTCGGCAGCGGGCGGTGACTCTTTCGAAGTCACGTTTTGCCCTGCGAGGCTTAGGTCATCCCTGGGATGTATGTAAGGCTCATTTCAACCTGCGATGCACGTCAGACTTGGCGGATCCGGTCTTCATGAGGTTGGTCGTTCAGCCGCCCGACGACACGGATGGTGAAGAAGTGGATGCCGTGGTGGTCGGGGTTGCTGCGGGTGCGGTCGTAGTGTTCGGTGGAGCGCGGGTCAGCATGACGAGCCAGGATTTGCGCGGGACGACACTGTCACGCCAGTGTCCAAGGGCGTTGGCAAGCAGCTTTGTCGACAGTCCACTGTTGCCGCAGGCTGGCCCGGGGCTGACACGGCGACTCCTTAGCCGGAGGCCGTTTTGGTGCGAATATTCTGTGACAGTTAGTGGACGATGTTCGCCCGGGAGAGATCGAGTTTCTCCAGCGGGAACAGCTCGAGTTCTAGCATGTCCGGGGAAACCTCGATTTCCATGGGAACTTCGGCAACCATGGCCGGCTGGCGGGCGCGCCACACTGTGTAATCGCCATGTCCCTGACTTCGTGTGGCGGACAGGATCGACCGTGGCAGGGTCGCGATCCTCGCGGAAGGTCCTACGGTGATGTTTTGCCCTGCTTCATCGCGAAGCGTCGCAAGGAAGAGATTTGCGATGACGGCCGGTGTCGCTTCTCTCCGCAATGCGTCCTTCAGAGCTATTGCAAGTTGTGCTTCTCGCGCGAGGTCGATCTGACCTGTGGGCACCCAGCCTCCAGCTGCCGGAAGTCGCTTCCAGGCATGTTTGAACGCATCCAAACGCTCGAAGGTTTTCGGGTGTTGGTTCGTGACTGACGCGACAATCGCCGTCAGAGCATCCGAATCGTCGAGCACCCAGCCGGCGATAGTGACTGTCAGTGTTAGGCCCCGATGCTGTCGGCGCTCGAAGCGGCCGTCCAATTCGCGTGCCAATGCGCTCAGTGCGGAGTCCATGTCCGGCGCGGGTCGCGCAAACCGCTTATTCAGCCACTCAATCGTGGGGATGCGTGCGAATGCTGCTAGACCCGCGAAGCAAACCAAAAGGCCGCCGACGTGCTCAAGCTTGACGGCGTCCTCGGAAATCGGCTCGTAGGATCCAGAAGCGTCACGCGTGCAGAGGCGAGTGTCGCCAACCATCAGCGCAAAATCATCCGACATGAACGTCAGCACCAGTGTCATATGTCGCCATCTCCACTTCGTCGCCGATTACCATGCCGCCGAGTGTCCTCGATGGCAGCGGTCCATTATGCGTTCTACCGGCGCGTAGCAGTGCATCCATCCGGCGGCTGGAGGAGACGACATGGACCTGGCCAGCCGACGACGAGTGGTCGTGATAAGCGCCACGTTCGTTATCGCCGTGGCGGTCACGAGTTGTCGAGATGCACCCAAGATTGGCGGCGACACGCCTTGCAGATTGTTCAAACTGAGGCCCCCAGCTAGCGAAGGTCAACCTAGGGCGGGCACTGCGCGGCGGCTTGACCCGGGACGCGACGACCTTGGGCGGTCGACACTTCCGCTCTTGCTGGTGGTGCTCACCCGGCGCCGGCAATGTCGAAAAAGGGCGCGCGGATGCCTCTGAACATTCGAGGTGGGTTGGAGAACAGCTTCCAGCAGACGCTACCTACTAGCTCTTCTGCCTGCTGTTTACGTGACGCCTCGCGTCTTCGACCTAGCCGCGAAACGGGATCGCGGATGCTGTGACCTTCACATCCAAATACCCGTGGTCGCGAAGAAGTCCGGTGATCTCGCGGATCTCGCGGTCAACCTCCGACCCGTAACGCGGTCCGACTCGAACGGTTCGCACGGGAAGGGGGACCGCACTCTGGACGCTGTACGAGTCGAGGTCACCGTCTCCGGCGACAGCGATCTTCATATAGGCCGTGCGACCCGACGAGTTGAACCCTCCGGCTCTCTCATAAACGAAGCCAGGAAAGGGTGGCTCGACGAACACCAGGCGAGCTTCTTCCTCTTCGGCGTACGCCTCATGTTTGTTAAAGCACACCGAGGCGAGGTAGGCCTGCTCCAGATGTTCCCAGAAGGCGATCTCATCGGGCCTCTCATCCCTTTCTCGCGCGGCGAACTCGTTGAGGGCGTGCTCCATGATCCCTTCGCGGCCAAAGAGTAGGTTTCCGCCTCGGGACGTCCGTCCGTTCTCGTAGTCGCCGTATGTGACCGGCCGCCACCACGGGGCGGGGGCAAAACCCGGCCAGTACAGAGCGCGCCCCGACGGAGGTTCAAGTACGCGGAACTCACGGTTCCGGTCGAACTCGAGTGCATATCCGCGTCCACGGGCGTAGGACTTCCAGTGCTGGAGCTTGTTGCCGTCATAGCAGGTGGAAACGAAGAAGAAGCGCCGCCGAGCGACCTCCGCGGTGATGCCGCGCAGCCACCGATCCGCCTCTTCGCCGGGTGCCTCTGGCTTCAGGTGCGCGACTGACCGTTCCCAGGTTTCAAGGAGACTCTGACCCGCCCGGACGACCTCGCTCGGGTCGTTCAAGCCTCCGTTCTCGGTCGCCCACAGCACATTGCTGGAGAGGATGCCTTCTAGCCCCTGCCTATCTGTGTAGTGCCAGGGATCGATGGCGAACTCGGTGTTTCGGCGAGTCGGGAGGTACGGATGGGGGACCAGCCAGCGATCGCTTCGGTTCTGGTTCTGTCCGCTCGCGTAGTCATCCACGCCGAGAAGTCTCCAGTAGACCAGCAGCCCTGACAAAGGCCCCCAGCGTCGTCCCATTCTTAGGTCGTGACGCACACGGTGTTGAGGAGTGATCCGACGAAGATTGCCATAACGAACGGTCCGTGAACCGAGGCGGCGTCCGCGGCCATCAACGGAATCGAGGCACTCGCACCGGCCGGCACACCGAGACGGCCACGAAATTCTCACATAACTTTCAGAGCGCGAGCCGTCCGGGAGAAACTACGCTCATGGCGTACGAACCCCCACGAGGACTCATCGTCAGTGTCACCCGCGCTGACCACCCCACAGGTCCCTCCCGACGGTTCCACCTCAGTCTCTCCTGCGGCCAGCAGAAGGCCGCCGAGAAGCAGCGCGCACTGGCGAAAAAGGGCGTCGATACAACGGTCACTCTCTCCGCGCCAGTACTGATCGGAGTGGCACGCGGAACACGTGGCGTCGTGATCTGCAACCGCTGCGTGCCCAAGGAGATGCGACTGGAGCATGCGGCCAGCTCAGACCGCGATATCCGGACGGTCAGTGGCGGACTGCCCACGCTCGGAAAGCGTCCCTGATCCGCTGCAGACCTTCGGCGCTATCCAGCGGCGTCATGCGGACGCTAGAAAACATCGTCCACAGGTCTTGACAATGACTCCGGAGACGCCGCCTGGGTCTTGTTCGACGGACGTCCCGTGCGGCTTATCGTCTCAACTACCGCCGCCACCAGCGCCCTCAAGAATGAGATCGGGCGCGGCGACCGACCTCGAACAGCGCGTACTCGGCGATGTGAAGCGGTGCGTTCGGAGCCCAGATGTCTCGCACGGCCGCAGCGGTCTCGAGATATGTCCGGTAGGTGCTCGATGACCAACCTGTGGTCCGCCACCCCAGTGCACGTGCGACTTGCTGGTCCAGGATTAATGGCGCCGGTCCGTTCCGTTGCTCCCAGGTGTCGTACGCGGAGAAGTACAGCCACTTGGTGAAGAACGCTGGGCCGAGGTACTTGATGCGTTCGTGGTCCCACGAGTACATGCGCCGATACGCCTCGGCTGGGTCCCCGTCACGCACAACTCGATGCGTTTCCAAGAGCCTGGCGGGCGCCGATGGTTGGTCGAGCACACGCGCAACGCGGGCGATGCTGCGAGCTTTGGTGCCGGTTCCCCAAGCCGCCACGAGCAAGAACAGCTCGACCGCGTCGGACTCCGTGGTCACTGATCGCGCTCGGTCGAAGACATCCTGCCTCGTCAGGTGCGGCCGTTCTGGCGCCTCGGCCAGGCGTCGCGGCACCGACAGCGCGGCCGGCCACCGTTTACGCCACTGGCCGGCCGACCACGTAAACCCTTGGGCGCGGACAGCCTCGTCTGTCGGCGGACCTTCGGGAAATTCTCGCTCGAGTGTTGGCAGAAGCACCTCTGCCGAGGTTGGCGTCACAGCTTGAACGTGGCTCATCGCTCTTACTCCTTCAGCCTGCTTGCCCGCGGATGGCGTCGTAGGTACCAGAGAGGTAGTTCAGCAGCACGCGTTGAAAGTCGGGGTTGGCGAAGAACTGTTGGAAGAGGGCACCGTTCTGGTCGTGGCGCTCGAGCATCAGATCCTTGATGCGTTCCTCGAGGACGAGCTCGAATTGGCTGCGGTCGTTGTTCAGTGCGACGGCGTTCATCTCGTCATCGCCCATGACGACGGTCCACTGTTGGTCGACCCAGATCTTGTCGGCATCACCAAGATCGGCGCCGTACTTCTCGTTCATCACCGCGATCAACGCGGACAGCTTGTCCAGAATCGGCTCGGCGACCGCGCCTTTGCCCTCGCCCGGAAGCGCAACACCTGGCTCATCCGCGGCCTCCAACGCGATCGCACCCTCGCTGGTCACCGACAACCGCAGGTGCGTCAGTTGCACGCTCTTACTGAGCTGCGGCATCGGATCGTCTTCCCGCGCAGGCAGATCCGACAACAACAACTTCCCGAAGAGGAACAGCCGCTCCAAGTCCGCGTCGGCCCAGGGCATGATCTGCGCGATGAACGCGTACGCCCGACAGAAGCTGTTCAGCGTGCCCCGGAACGACTCCTGGTCATCAGCCTCCAGAGACACGAACCGGCCAACCGCCGGCTCGACGTTGGAGTAGATGACCGGCTGCTGCGTGGGATCATCGGACAACAGCGCGGTCGTCGCCGCATTCATCTCATCCACGGACAGCACACCGGCGGACATGAGCTCGTGCTCCATCGCGTAGAGCACGTTCGGATCGGTCGGCTCCGCGATCGACTGCTCGTAGAACGGCTCGAACGCTTCCTGGATCTCCTCCGCCGTGTTGGCGAAGTCGAGCACGAACGTGTCGTCCTTGCCAGTATGGGTCCGGTTCAACCGCGACAAGGTCTGGACGGCCTTCACCCCGGCGAGTTTCTTGTCGACATACATCGTGTGCAACAGCGGCTCGTCATACCCGGTCTGATACTTGTCCGCGACAACCAGCACTTGGTAGCCCTCGCGGAACCGTTCCGGCAGTTGCGATTCCGGGAACCCGTTGAGCATGGACTCGGTGTAAGAGATCTCCGGTGCGTCCGGGTCCGTCACCGTCCCGGAGAACGCCACCAGCGTCCGCAACGGGTGTGTCCCGGTGTCGTACCCCTTCTGCTCGATATAGGCGTCGATCGCCGCCTTCGTGCGGACCGCGTGCAACCTCGACCGGGTCACGACCATCGCCTTGGCATTCCCGTCGACCTTGTGGGCGGTCTTGGCGCGGAAGTGCTCCACGATCACTTCTGCCTTCGCGTCCATCATGTACGGGTGCAGCGACGCGAACCGCGCCAACACCGCACGCCCCTTGCCGGAGTCGACCTCCGGGTCGTTGCGCGGGTGACTCGTGGCGAGCTTGTAATAGGTCGCGTATGTCGTGTAGTTCGCCAGCACGTCGAGGATGAACCCTTCCTCGATCGCCTGCCGCATCGAATACGTGTGGAACGGCTTTTTCAACCCGTCGGACCCGAGCTGCCCGAACGTATTCAATGTCTTCGGCTTCGGGGTCGCGGTGAACGCGAAATACGACAGATTCGAGTGCTTCCCGCGAGTCTGCGCCGATGCCAACACCACGTCATCAGCAGCAGTGGCAGCCTCAGCCTGCGCCTCCGCGACTTCGGCCTCCTCCAGTGCGTCGCCACCCAGGACGTGCTTCAGCTTCTTCATCGAGTCACCAGTGGTCGAGGAGTGTGCCTCGTCCACGATCACCGCAAACCGTTTGCCGGCAACACCTTTCGCCTCACCCTTGGCCGCCTCCTTCGCGGCGAGCTTCGCCACGACCGGGAACTTCTGCAGCGTGGTGATGATGATCCGGGCCGCGTTGCCCTGCAACGCGTCCTTCAACTGATCGGACTGCTTGTCGATCCGCACGATCGTGCCCGGTGTGTGATCCAACCCGGCGACCGTGTCCTGCAACTGCCGGTCCAACACCCGCCGGTCGGTGATCACGACCACCTTGTCGAAGATCGGCTGATCCGCTTCGTCATGCAGCCGGGACAGCGAATGCGCAGTCCAGGCAATGGTGTTCGACTTCCCCGACCCCGCCGAATGCTGGATCAACCGATCGACCCCGGCACCGTCCGCTTTGGTCGCAGCCAAGATCGACTGGACCGCGTGCCACTGATGGAACCGCGGGAACAACACCGTGCCGTCCGACACGTGCACGAACGTGCCCATCAACTCCAGCCACGCGTCCCGGTCCCACACCTGCTCCCACAGGTACGCCGTCTGATAGCCCTTCGACGGCGGATTCCCCGCCGCACCAGGCTCCCCCGGCCCATTGGTGCCCTCGTTGAACGGCAAGAACCGAGTGTCCTGCCCAGCCAACCTGGTGGTCATCGCAACCTGGTGTGGGTCCACCGCGAAATGCACCAGCGTCCGCTTCTCGAAGATCCGATCGTGCGGATTCCGATCCGTCCGGTACTGGGTCATCGCCTGCTCCAGACCCTGCCCGGTGAACGGGTTCTTCAACTCCGCCGTCGCCACCGGGATCCCGTTGACCACCAGTGTCAGGTCCAGCGAGTCCGCCGGAGCCGACTCCGAATGATGCAACTGCCGCACCACACCGAGCCGGTTCGCCGCATACCGTTCCAGCAACTCCGGGGCCAGCGTGTTGGCCGGCTTGAACCAGCACATCCGCACCGTGACGCCCGAGTCCTTCACCGTCCCCCGCAGCACACTCACCGTGCCGCGGTGATCGATCGCGTCCGCGACCACCTTGAGGAACTGCTGGTATGCCGTCGCCTCGCCACCGTGCCGCAGCACCAGCTGCTGCCACGCCTTCGGCTGCGACGCCTGCACGAACCCGACCACCTCGTCCGGGAACAGCCCCAACTCCCGGTCGTATGACGCGGGCGCGACGCTCGTCCACCCGTGCGCGAGCAGGTGCGACTCGATGTTTCCTTCGAACGTCGCCTCCGTCGTATTGGTCACTGCACTCACCCCGGGATGTTCGAACCTGCAGTCGTCACGTCCAACTCTCCCGTCACAGCAGCCGTGATCAGCGACCCCTTGTACTCATTCAGTAGATAGACAGACTCGTTAAGCCCTGCGATCAGCGCGTCGAGCTGCTCGCGCCGCTTCGACCACGCAGCCGCATGGTCGGTCTGCACCGGATGTGGCGCAAGAGGAAGTTGAGCGTCGCGAGCGATCTCGGTGTTCAATCTCGCTCGTGTCGCTCCCCTACCCAGCACTGCCAGGCGTGAGCGAATAGTAGGGCTGGAGATCGCTATCGCAGCGAAATGGTGCGATACGGAATCCGTCAGGCGAATTCGGTAGCAGTCAGCCTTCACAATGGCTCGACCAATGTCCGGCACGACAGCGCAGCGCCCCAGGGGCCAGCGTTCGTCGCCCAGCCCAGCCATCAGGAGGTCGCCGGCCTGTACCGCGTGGCTTGAGAGACTCTCCGCATACTCGTCGGAGATATACACCCGATCGAGGTCCCGAAATGAAGCCACTCCGATGTTGCCCAATCGAATCACCCGGGTTCCGGAATCCGTGTAGTGCTTGGACGCCAAGGATGACCCGAACGGACCATCGGCAATGGATACGAGAACTCTACGAAGGGGCACCACCGGGTACTCCGAGAGCAAGCCTCGAGTGTCAGCGTCCCACCACGCCTCGAACGCTTCCCGAGCTTGATCGCTCTGCCTGCGACGGGCGACGATAACCTTGTCGATCCGGGAGACATGGTCGTCGAGGAAGTCGGCGATCCGCCGCTGTTGTTCAAGCTGCACTTCCGGGATCGGCGCCGACCTGAGGTCTGCGAGTCCGATGCCGTAACGAGAGATCCCGGTTGCATGTGTCCCGAAATGGTCCAGGACTGGCCGGCTGCGGAGCGACCAGTTCAGGAATCGAGGATGCGTGCCCCCACTCGGTCGGGCGATCGCCAGGTGATACCCGCAGACGAAGTCGTCGGCGGTGCCGTCCACGTATGCGGAAATGCCGATGTCAGTCGGGTCTTCGGAGTCTTTCGTGAAGACTGAGTCACCTACTTCAAGGTGGTTTCGACCGATCTCGTCCGATGACGCCGTGGCACGCATCAGGCCAGGATTGGGCTGAACTGTGTCGTTCCTGTATGTGTCGGTGTAGTTGCAGAGCTGGACAGATCGCTCGCCGTCAACGCTGTGCTTGTCGACGCTGCTGGTCCAGACGTGAGCGACATACCGGAGTGGCACAGTCGAGGTCACAACCCCAGCCCCTTCATCCAGTCCTGGATCTTCGCTTCGAGACCCTTGATCTCGGCGGCTATTTCGTCGACCGGCCTCGGTGGTTCGTAGACGTAGAACTGCCGGGTGAAGGGGATTTCGACGCCAACTTTGGTCTTTGAGTGGTCGATCCACGCGTCGGGCACGTAAGGGTGGATCTCGGTGGTGAGATGCTGCTCGGCGGCTTCTTCGAGGACCTTCGGACGGTCGTCGTCGGGCAGGTCGAAGAACCCGGCGGGCAGCGGAACGTTCTCCTGGTCGCGCAGGTCTGGATCCGGCTCGGGTTTGCCCATCTTGGTGATGACCGGAGCCTCAGGGTCCGCGATCGCGCAGACCTTTGCGAACGCCTTCTTCTGCACAGCGGTGAGGTCGGTGGTCTCTGCGAGTAATGCCTTTTCGGTGTCGAACCGCCGCCCCACCAGGTCGGCGAACCGGGTGAACGGTTCAGTAGCAACGGCTTCCGCGGTGACTTCCCAACGCCTGCGGAGCGGCCGTTCGACGCTGATTCGCTGGAAGCCGAACTCCTCGCGTTGCAGCACCCGCACCCGCGGGTCACCCGCGAACTCGTCGCGAGCCCCGCCATACAACTTGGTGATGTCCGTGATCGCGCCCGGGGTGAGCTCCTTGCGTTTGTCGCCGAGGGACTTGCGCATCTTCGTGCCCAGCTCGCGGCCGTCGACCAACCGGACCAGGCCACGGTCCTCGGTGGCTTTGTCGTTGGTCAGGATCCACACGTAGGTGGAGATGCCGGTGTTGTAGAACATCTGATCCGGCAGCGCGACGATGCCTTCGAGCCAGTCGTTCTCCAGGATCCAGCGGCGGATCTCCGATTCTCCGGACCCGGCCGCACCGGAGAACAGCGGCGACCCGGACAGCACGATCCCGACACGGGAGCCACCCGGCTTCATCTTGGACAGCATGTGCTGCAAGAACAGCAGCGACCCGTCCGAGATCCGCGGCAGGCCGGCGCCGAACCGTCCGTGCTCGCCCTGCTTTTCGTGCTCCTCCTTGATCGGCTTGGCGTAGGACTTCCAGTCCACGCCATACGGCGGGTTCGCCAGAATGAAGTCGAACGTCTTGCCGCGGAACGCGTCCTGCGTCAGCGAGTTGCCGTAGGCCATCTGCTCCGGGCTGGTGTCCTGCATCATCAGATCCGATTGGGCGATCGCCCACGTCTCCGGGTTGAGCTCCTGTCCGTGCACCTTCACCGTTGCGGCATCGTTCGCGGCGCTGATGCCATGCGCGGCACCCATCAGCATGCCGCCGGTGCCGGCGGCCGGGTCGTACACGGTGCGAACGGGCTTCGGGTTCGCGGTCAGCTCCTGTGACGTGCGACCATGCAGCAAGAGCGCGACCATCAGGTCGATGACCTCGCGCGGGGTGTAGTGCTCCCCGGCGGTCTCGTTGCTCATCTCGGAGAACTTCCGCAGCAACTCCTCGAAGATGTAACCCATCGTCTCGTTGCTGACCGCGCTCGGCCGCAGGTCGAGGTCGGCGAAGTCGGCCAACACCGGGTAGAGGATCTCGGCACGATCCATCCGGGCGATCTTGTCGTCGAAGTTGTACGCCTCCATCACGGCATACGCGTCCTTCGACAACCGGCGGATGTAACTCGCCAACTGCAGCGCCAACTCCTTGTCATTGGCCAGCATCGTCGTGAACATCAACGGCGACAGGCTGTAGAACCGCTGCCCGGCAGCCTTCTTCAAGATCAGGTCCATGCCCGCATCGACCGGCTTGCCGCTGGTCTTGCGATCAGCCTCGAGCGCACCGAGAGCGACCGCCTGATCCAGCACCGCGTCCTTCGTCGGCGCGAGCACGGCGTCCATCCGGCGTAGCACCAGCAGCGGCAACATCACCGAGCCGTACTCGTGCTGCTTGAAGGTGCCGCGCAACTTGTCGGCGACCTTCCACACGAACGCGACCTTGTCTCCGAACCCGACCGGCGCCATCTCTCCCCTTCGTGACTCTGCAGTTGCTCGTCACTCTAGAGGTGCTCGAGCGTGCTCATTCAATGGCTCGGCGGTTCCCGTACGCGACCCGCCGAGCCGACGATGGGCGACGCCACAGGTGCTCGGTCCGAGCGCAGGGCCCATATACGGGCATATACGGGGACCGTCTGTATATGCCCGTATATGCGTCGTTTCGCGGTGCAGCACCGCCCGGAAGGCCCGGTCGGGATAAGTGCGTATAACTTCGGCGAGTTATACGCAGCAGACAGCACGCGCCCAGAGCAGCTCACCTGCGCCTGCCGGAGGAAGACCCCTTGCTAGCCCGTGGGCGTCTTGATTCAAGCCATGAACCGGCTGATCGCGATCATCATCGCCTCGCGGTGACCGGACTGCAGGGAGTCACGAAACTGCACGTACCGTGCCCGACCTCGAGAAGTCTCGTGGACTCCTGACCGGCTGGTGCTGGGGTGTCCCGCAGCCCAGTGGTCCCAGACCCAGTGCCAGATCAGGTCACGGCTACCGGCGCGAGTCCCCGGGCGGAGCGCCTGTAATGCGTGCAGCAGTTCGTCCAGGCCTGCCTGCCCGAGTCCACGAACGACACGTTCTCGGGCGCGGTAACCGACCTTTTCGATCGCCAACTGGCGGCCCACTTGCTGCAGACGTCTGATCCACGCGTCGGTGCCGATCGTCAGGTGTGCGCTGGCGGTGCGTGCCAGATCGACACCGACCGGTCCTGGTAGCTCGAGAAGTGTTGCTGCCTCCGCCCACGAACCGGTGCCGGTCTGTGCTTTGGCCAGGCACAGGCTGGCGAATCCGCGCGCCGACGCCGCGCTCAGCCCGCACCCGTCGACAAGAGGACTCAGCTGGGCGGGGAGGCGTTGCGGGATCCACGCCGACCGTAGCCGCAGCCCGGTCTCGCGGGGCAGCCGGTGGGAGAGGCGTTGCCGCGGGGTGGACGCGGCGAGCAGGATCCGGGTGAGGGTCGGGTCGGCGTGGGTGTGGTCTGCTGCCCAGGACACGCGCCCCTCCCAGGCGGGTGGGATGGCGTCGAACCACGGCATGAACCGCGCGGCCGCGTCGTCAAGAGACTGTGCGGTGAGGATGCGGTCGGCGACCGCGAACACGGCCGCCCGGGTGATCGGGTCGCGAGGCGGGTGCAGCCCCCACCGCCGCGTTCCCCCCTCCTGCTCGTGCAGCTCGAACCTGGCCGGTGGGTCCAGTGAGGCAGTGTTGATGTGCAGGAGCAGCACGGCCAGGTTCCGCACCGTGTCCCGGGACGACGCCACCGCAGCAGGCTGCCCGAGCACCATCACTTGTCCGGTGCCTGATTGTTGTGCGCGGGCTTGCTGCTCAAGCACCTCGTCGGGCGCGGGCGTTGGTGGGAGCTGGGCGAGGTCGGTGCGGCAGCGTGGGCCGAGCCCGACCGAGAGGGCGTTGTCACAGCGGGTGCCGGTCCCGGCCGGGCGCAGTGGCCGGTGCATGGTGTCTTTCACCGGCCGCCGGCACCCGGGGCATTCGGTGATCAAGTAGCACCCGTGCGTCAAGCAGACGGTCACCATCGGGTCATACCAAGCGTGGCGCCATGCCCCGTCGGCGGCGAGGCACACCGGGCACACCTGAGCGATCGCACCCGGATCCCAACCCTGCCGCCTCGGAGACCTCGCCTGTACCGGTGAGTTGAGTCCCGCATAGTGGTGTAGCGCGGTCGCCGTGATCGTCCTGGTATTGGACGTGGTGCGGCCACCGCGTGATCCTTCGAGTGAACCTCTCACAGCACTCTCGAATGGAGTCATCACGATGACCGCACCACACAT
>NZ_JBQCGS010000008.1:0-9198 GCF_051955415.1 Flexivirga sp. | reverse complement strand
GCAGGGGGGCCTTTATCCGCGACGGGCTGGCGCCGGACTGACCCACGGTGGTGCTGCACTCACCCCCGCCGCCGGTAAGTGCAGCACCCCGCGTTGCCGGGCCAGGTCGACGGCCTCGGTCCGGTTGGCGGCACCGAGTTTGGCCAGGATGTTCGACACGTGCACGCTCGCGGTCTTGGTGCTGATGAAGAGCCGGCCCGCGAGCTGCCCGTTCGTCATACCCGCGGCGACGAGTCGCAGCACGTCGAGTTCGCGCGGGGTCAGTGCCCCGCCCCGTGCGGTCTCGCCGCCTGACCGTCCGCGCAAGCGGGCGACGAGGCGCGCGGCGCCCAGCCGGTGTGCGGTCGCCAGGGCGTCGTCGGCGATCGATCGCGCCGCGCTGCGGTCGCCGGCCGCCTGCAACGCGCGGCACAGCAGCAGCTGCGTGGCGGCCTGCTCGTAGCCGAAACCGGCGTGGCCGAAGAGGCGCACGGCCTCCCGGTGCTCGTCGGCCGCCAGTGCGTGCTCGCCGGCATACCGTGCCAATTCGCCGCGAGCCCGGGCGAACCAGGCTCGTGACTCCTCGCCCAGTGACTCGCGTGCGCCGCGCACCGACAGCACGGCCTCCAGCCGGGCTTCCAGCTCTTCCACCCGGGATGCATGATCCGCGGCCGCTCGTGGATCGGCGAGGGCGGCCTCGGTGAGTTGGGTCAGCAGAAGGGCGGTCATCCGGATCTGAGCGTCGAAAACCCGCATGCGCCATACCTTCTCGACGGTCGCAATCGCCTCGTCGTAGATGCCGATCGCGCCGTCGAGGTCGCCCGCAGCGCCGAGGATCTCGATCATCCCGGGAGCATCGTTGACCAGGATGAACATGTCGTGCGACCACTGCTCGTGCAGCACCTCGTGCCGGGCCCGCGCCTGCTCGAACCTGCCGCGTGCGACGTCGACCGTGAGCCGCACCGCTTCGCCGGACATTCTGGCCAACAGCGGCAGGTCGTCGGTCTTGGCCAGCAACTCGTCGACGCGGTCCCAGTCGCTCAGCTTGGCAGCGAGGGTCGCGGCGAAGATGACCGAATCCATGCCGTACATCTCGGTCCGCGCATTCGCCTCGTCCGCCCGGCGGATCGCCTCGTCGTAGGTGGCAGCAGCCTTGGTGTGCTGGTCGGTGCGCGCCTGCAGCCCGGCGAGCTGGTGCAGCGCGCGCAGCTCGGCGCGGATGTGGCCTTCGGCGGCCGCCTGCTGCCGGACCTGCTCCAACGTGGACAGTGCCGAGCTCATGTCGCCCGCGATGCCGTCGAGCTTGGCCTGGGTCGTCATCGCGTCGGTGATGATCGAGGGTTCGTCGACGGCGCGGCCGATCGTCAGCGCGTCGCCCGCGGCAACGGCCGCCTCATCGAAGCGGTCGAAGGCGAGCAGGTAGTGCGCCTTGAGCGCAAGCAGCTGGCCCAGCAGCACCTTGTCGTCGAGGTCGCGTGCCCAGTGAGCGGCCGTGTCGAGCAGCTCGTCGGCCTCATCCGGCAGGTCGGCGACACCGAGCTTGAGATGCATGGACGGCAGGTCGGTCAGCAGCAACGCCGACAGGTACAGCCGCAACAACTCGGCACGCTCCAGCAGGGGCCCGGTGTGCGAGCGCAACGCGTCCCGCATCAGGTCGGCGGCCCGCAGCGGATCACCGGCCGCGAGCAGAGCGCCGGCGGCGCGTTGCGACAGGTCGGCGGGCACGTCGGTGAGTTCGGGGTGCCATGCGGCCAGCGAGATGGCGGCCTCGAAGTGGCGAGCGGCGTTCGACGGTGCAGCGGTGGCCAGTGCCTCGTCACCGGCCCGCACCCGGGCCCGCAGCGCGACCTCGAAACGCCCCGCCTGCTCGGCGTGTCTGGCCAGCAGGGCGGCCCAGCAGTCCGCACCGGTCGCGAGGAGTATGTCGGTCAGCCGATCATGCAGCCGCACGCGTTCGCCGGGCAGCAGGTCGTCGTACACCGCCTCGGACAGCAGCGCGTGGCGGAAGGCGTAGGTGCCGTCGCGGGTCGCGACGAGCAGGTGGGCGTCGATGGCGGCCCGCAGCGCACCGTGCAATTGCTCGGGTGGCAGCTCGACCAACCCCTGCAGGGTCGCGTGGGAGGCCGCGGAGCCGGCGACGGAGACCGCGCGCAGCACCCGGCGTGGTTCGTCCTCGAGCGAGTCGGCACGCACGAGGAGCAGGTCGGCGAGGTCGCCCGGCAGCTGCGGGCCGGCGTTCGCGGCGGCGACGAGCTCCTCGGTGAAGAAGGGGTTTCCGCCCGAGCGACGGATGATGTCGCCGGCGGCGGGTTCGGCGAGCCCGGGCTCCAGGTGGTGCACCAGGGCACGGGCCGGCTCGGCCGCGAGCGGGTCGAGCAGCACCCTGCGGACCGTCGGCAGTCGGGACCACTCGGCCAGCGCCGGACGCAGCGGGTGGCGCCGGTGCAGGTCGTCCGTGCGGTATGTCGCGACGACGTGCACCCCGGGCCGCACGTCACGGGTGAACTGGTAGGTCAGCAGCTCACGTGTCGCACGGTCGGCCCAGTGCACGTCCTCGATGACGACGAGCACCGGCGCCAGCTCGGCGATGTCGTCGAACAGGTCCGCGACGGCCTCGAAGAACTCGACCGGCCGGGCGCTGTCACCGGGCGTGAGGCCGTTGACGGCCACGACGCCGGCAGCGGCCGGCAGGTCGCGCAGGGAGCGCGCGATATCGGTGATCGGCAGGTATGGCGCGGCGCTGTCGCCCAGGTCGAGGCAGCGACCCACGAGCGCCACGCCACCGGCCTGCCGGCAGATCGCGGCGATCTCCTGCACGAGACGGGTCTTGCCGATGCCGGCGTCACCGCCGAGCAGCGTGTTCGACGACCGCGCCCGGTCCCCGAGCAACCGCGCGAAGTCGTCGATCTCTGCACTGCGACCGAAGATCGGTCCGTCGGGGGCGGAGTCGGAGATCACTGGTTCATTGTCGCCCGTCCGCGGCTGCGCAGGACGACCATTTTCCGGTGGCTCACGGCCCGGCGAACTCGCCGGCGGACCGGCCAGCACCGATCCGCCGAGGTTCACCGCCATCCGAGGTTCACCGCCATCCGAGGTGGCCCGGAGTGACCAGGTTGGGGTCGTGCCGGGGCGCCGGCGTGCGGTCGACCGGCCGGCGGCGTCGCCCGAAGAGCCACCGGACACTCAGTTCCCAGCCGTGCGCGACGGCGAAGTCGTGGGCGATCTGCTGCTGCCGGTAAGCGATCTCGGCCCCGACGATGGGGGAGGTGGAGTAGGAGAAGGGTGTCATCAGGGTGCCTTTCGATGTCGTGTTGCGTTGACATCGACAGTCGTCGCCTGAGGTAGCCGCTCGCCTCGGGCAGATGCCCTATTTGTCCGCTGGGCAGTGCCTCAGCTGCGTGCCGTCAGCGCCTCGAGCTGGCGGGCGCACTCCTCACCGAGCGTGCACGCTCCTTACCGAGCGGACACGAACGCACCGAGCGTGCACACTCCTCACCGAGCGGACACGAACGCACCGAGCGGACACACAAAGTGGCCGGAATCCGGCCACTTTGCGTGTCCGCTCGGTAGGTATGGTGTCCGCTCGGTCAGGGGAGCGGGGAGCGGGGAGCGGGGAGCGGGGGCGGGGTGCCCACCCGATCAGTCGTAGGGGCCGCCGGCGACATACAGGACCTGCCCGCTGACGAAGCCGGCGTTCTCCCCGCAGAAGAACGATGCGGCGTTCGCGATGTCGGCGGGGAGGCCGACCCGTTGCACGGGGATCTCCTGGGCGGCCAGTTGCTGGAACTCCTCGAAGTCGATGCCGACCCGGTCCGCCGTCGCCTTGGTCATGTCGGTGACGATGAACCCCGGCGCGATCGCGTTGGCGGTGACGCCGAACTTGCCCAGCTCGATCGCGAGCGTCTTGGTGAAGCCCTGCAGGCCGGCCTTGGCCGCCGAGTAGTTCACCTGGCCGCGGTTGCCCTGCGCCGACGTGCTCGACAGGTTGACGATGCGCCCGAACTTCGCCTCGGTCATGTACTTCTGGGCGGCGCGCGTCATCAGGAAGCTGCCGCGCAGGTGGACGTTCATCACGGTGTCCCAGTCGTCCGCGGACATCTTGAAGATCAGGTTGTCGCGCAGCACGCCCGCGTTGTTCACCAGGACCGTCGGCGCGCCGAGCTCGCCGGCCACTCGCTCGACCGCGGCGGTCACCGAGGCCTCGTCGCTGACGTCGCACCCGACGGCGAGTGCCCTGCCGCCGGCTGCGGTGATGGCCTCGACGACGGCGCCGCAGGCCCCCTCGTCGAGGTCGAGCACGGCGACGGCGAGGCCGTCCGCCGCGAGGCGCTGGGCGATCTCTGCGCCGATGCCGCGTGCGGCACCGGTGACGATGGCGGTTCGCTGGTCCGTCATGGTTCTCCTTGCGTTGTTCGGTGGTTTCAGTGCGCCGGCCGAGTGCCGGGGGAGCGGATCGGAGGGGTATCGGCTAGGGGTGCCAGACCAGTCGGCCGATGGTCCTGCCCGCTGCCAGGTCGGTGAGTCCCTCGGGCAGCTCGTCGAAGCCGAGGGTCCTACTGATCGTCGGCCGGATCGCGCCGCTGGCGGCAAGGCGGGACAGCTCGGCATACCCTTGCTCGATGACCGACGGCCGCATGGTTTGGTAGTAACCCCAGTGCAATCCGAGGATCGAGTAGTTCTTCAGCAGCATGTGGTTCAGCGGCGGCGCCTGGATGCGGCCACCGGAGAAGCCGACGACCACGATCCGTCCCTCGAAGGCGACGCACTTGGCGAGCAGGTCGTAGGCGTCGCCGCCGACGGGGTCGAAGATGACGTCGGCGCCGCGGCCCTCGGTGGCTTCCTTGACCGCGGCGACGACGTCCTCGGTGGTGCGGTCGATGACCACATCGGCACCCAATTGTCTTGCGGCAGCGGCCTTTTCGGCGCCCCCGACGATTGCGATCACCCGGTTGCCGTTGATCTTCGCCAGCTGCACGGTCGCCGATCCGACGCCTCCGGAGGCGGCTTGCACGAGCACGGTGTCCTCGGGCCGTAACTGCGCGCGGCGGAACAGTGCTGCCCATGCGGTCTGGTAGGCGATGGTCAGCACCGCGGCCGCATCGTCGTCGAGCGCCTCCGGTGCGAGCGCGCTGGCAGCCGGCATCAGCGCCGATTCGGCGAAGGCGCCGTGCGGCAGTGCCGCCATACCGATGATGCGGTCACCGTTCCTGCGCTCGATCACGCCGTCGCCGACCGCAGTGATCTCGCCGCACAGTTCGGCACCGGGGACGAAGGGCAACTCCGGTCGCACCTGGTAGAGCCCCTGGCACATCAGCACGTCGGGGAAGTTGAGCGCCGCGCTGCGCACCCGGACCCGGACCTGACCGGCGGCAGGTTCGGGTTGCGGCAGATCGGCCGTGCGCAACGCCTCCGTCGGGGTCCCCAGCTGCTGCACCTGCCATGCCTTCATGGCGTCCCTCCTGCGTCGTCGATCCGAGCCTGCAGACGCTGCATGCCGCGCAGCCACTTGTCGGTGGCGGCTCCACGCAGCGCGAAGTAGTCCTTCACCTCCGGATGCGGGAGCACCAGGAAGTCTCCGTTCGCAACGGTTTCCACCAGGCAGTCGGCGACCTGAGCGGGCTCCAGGGCACCGTCGTGACCGATGACGTCGGCCACCGGGTCGGTGCCGGGTCCGGGGTACATGTCCGTGCGGACACCCTGCGGGCAGATGGCGTGGACGTCGACGCCGCGATGCCCGTAGGTGACGGCCAGCCATTCGGCGAAGGCCTCGGCACCGTGCTTGGTCACCGCGTATGACGGCTGGCCCAGCACGGTGAGCAGTCCGGCCGCTGATGCGGTGACGACGAAGCGTCCGCGGCCGCAGGCGAGCCATTCGGGCAACAGCAGCCGTGCGGCGCGCACATGCGCCAGCACGTTGACCGACCACGAGGTCTCCCAGTCCGAATCGGGCGTGTCGAGCCCTGCGCCACGTGCGACACCGGCGTTGCCGATCCACACGTCGATCGCCGACAGCTGCTCCCGGGCGGCGTCGACGACGGATCGCACGCCCTCCGAGGTGGCGATGTCGGCGGGCACGGCGTATGCGCCGATCCGGCCGGCGGTCTCGTCCAGCGGCTCGTCCAGCACGTCGGTCACCACGACGCGGGCACCGAGCACGGCCAGTCGTTCTGCGATCGCCGCCCCGATGCCTCGGGCGGCGCCGGTCACGACGACACGTTGGTCCTGCCAGGTCGTGAGCGGGGTGGGCACCGGTGCTCCTTCGAGGGTGGGCGGCGGCTGACTAAGCGCTTGCTTAGCGTCGCACGCTGCGGCATGCTCGTCAACGAGGCGGAGCCCGTCCGTCGCGCGTCGAGGGAGAGGGGTCCCGATGGCCGAGCCGGTGGATGCGCTGCCGTCGGCGACGCAGCGCAGGCTGCTGGAGGCCGCACGGGATGCATTTGGTGCCAAGGGTTTTCACGGCACGACGACCCGGGACATCGCGGCCGCGGCGGGCATGTCACCGGCGGCGGTCTACGTGCATCACCGGACCAAGGAGTCGCTGCTCTTCGCCATCTCCCTCGCGGGTCACCGGGCCACGTTGCAGGCGCTTCGCGATGCCGGTGCGGCCGCCGACGGGCCGGTGCAGCAGCTCGCGGCGATGGTCCGCCGGTTCGTGCTGGGGCACACGACGGAGCACACGCTCGCACGCGTGGTCAACTACGAACTCGGCGCGCTGACCCCCGAGCACCGCGCCACCATCGACGCATTGCGGCACGACATACAGCAGCTCATCCGCGGTGTGCTCGCCGACGGTGCCGCATCCGGCGCCTTCCACTGCGTCGATGTCGGTATGACCACCAACGCGATCATGGGCATGTCGATCGACGTCGCGCGCTGGTATGACGAACGCGACGCCTGGCAGCCCGAACGCGTCGCCGACCACAGTGCCCGGATGGCGCTGCGGATGGCCGGCGCGCGGGACGGGTAGCGCCGCGATGCCCTACCGGTAGTTGGTGAACTGCAGCGCCACATCCAGGTCGGCGCCCTTGAGCAGTCGCTGCACCTCCTGCAGGTCGTCCCGCGACTTGCTGGTGACGCGCAATTCGTCGCCCTCGATGCGCGACTTCACCGACTTCGGCCCCTCGTCCCGGATGAGCTTGGAGATCTTCTTGGCGTTCTCCTGGCTGATGCCGTCGCGCAGGGTCGCCTCGAGGCGGTAGTCCTTGCCCGACAGTTGCGGCTCGCCGTCGTGCGACAGTTCGAGCGACTTCAGCGAGACACCGCGCTTGACCAGTTTGGTCTGGAAGACGTCGAGCACCGCGAGGGTGCGCTCCTGCGAGTTCGCCTTCATCAGGATCTTCTCCCCGGACCACTCCAGCACGGCGCCCACGTTGCGGAAGTCGTAGCGGGTGGCGATCTCCTTGGCCGCCTGGTTCAGCGCGTTGCTGACCTCCTGCTTGTCGGTCTTGCTGACGATGTCGAACGACGAGTCGGCCATGCTGCTGCTCCTTCGGATGGCGGGTGCTGCTCGCCCCGAGTATGCCGCGCTGCCACCGGTGGCGGCCCCCGGGACGCCGATTGGCCCAGCGCGCACGATGCTTGTTATCCTCGTCCACGCACCACGCCAGGTTGCCCGAGCGGCCAATGGGAGCGGACTGTAAATCCGTCGCGAAAGCTACCTAGGTTCGAATCCTAGACCTGGCACCGCGTGCGCGAGGGCCCCGGCAGTTCGGCCGGGGCCCTCGTTCGTTTCGGGACCGCCCTTTGGTCATATGGCTCGTCAGACGGCGATGAGTGCGATGCCCGCCAGCACCACCACGGCACCGGCGAACTTGCGCGCGGGCGCCGGCTCGTGGAAGAGCTTCCAGGCCAGCAGTGAACCCACCACAATGCTCGACTCGCGGGCCGGCGCGACCAGGGCGACCGAGGTCGTCGTCATCGCCTGCAGTACCAGGATGTACGCGAGCGGGGAAAGCACTGCGACACAGACGATCTCGCGCCAATGCTCACGTGCCACGCGCGACAGCTCCGCCCACTGACCGCGCACCCCGGGGACCATCAGCAGGCTCTGCCAGGCGGTGCTCAACGCGAAGTAGGGCACCGGCAGCAGCGCCAGCCCGGTCATCGAGTGGTCGTCCCAGAGCGTGTATGACGCGATGGCCAAGCCGGTCAGCGCCCCCCACTGCAGTCCCTTGCGGGCCGACCCGGCCGACGGTCCGGTATGGCGCCGCGGCGCACCCGCCGGTCGTGCGGCGGCGACCACGGCGACACCCGCCACGATGACGAATCCGCCGGCGACGGCGATCGGGCCGGGGCGTTCGGCCAGCACCAAGATGGCGAAGAGCATCGTGAGCAGTGGGCCGGTGCCACGGGCGACGGGGTAGACCACGCTCAGTTCGCCCTTGCGGTAGCCGGTCTGCAGCGCGAGGCCGTAGGCGATGTGCAACAGGCCGGACAGCGCGGATGCGGCCAGCAATGCCACACTGAGGGCCGCGCCGTTGGCCGCCAAAACGATCAACCCGATCGGCAGCCACACCAGCGCGGAGAGGGCGGCATACGCGAAGACGAAGACGTATCCGCCGTGTGCGACGCGCTTCGCGGCGATGTTCCAGATCGCGTGCAGCACCGCGGCGGTGAGCACCAGGGCCAGAGCGGTCGCCGACATCCGTTGACGCTATCGAACCGTCGTACCGGCGCCGCGGAGAGGCAGGATGACGGACTGGCCGGCCGCCGCGCTGGGTGTATGGCGCCGGAGCGGGTAACCTCGGTCCTGGTCGGCAGGTTGTTCCTTCACGTCTTGAGCGCGCTGGATCCATGCAGCGCTCGACGCACAGGCCCCGATGAGTCCATGTCGGGTGCGTGCCACGTCGTCGTTTGGCCCCGGGCGTCGCGCAGAGTGTGCGGCCCGGAAGACATATCGAAGGGAACCGCCATCATGGCAACAGGCACCGTCAAGTGGTTCAACGCGGAAAAGGGCTTCGGCTTCATCGCCCCGGAGGACGGCAGCCCCGACGTCTTCGTCCACTTCTCCGCGATCAGCGGCACCGGCTACAAGTCGCTGGAGGAGAACCAGCGTGTCGAGTTCGACTCGGCGCAGGGCCAGAAGGGTCCGCAGGCGGAGAACGTTCGCGCGATCTGATGAAGCACGTCTGATCGAGGCGGGGGCCTCCGGCACATCCGGATGCGCCCGCGTAGCGTTTTGCCGGTCCCGACCCCCCCCCCCCGCCACGGCGCCCGGCC